>NZ_CP015039.1:600000-822500 GCF_002079305.1 Rhodovulum sp. P5 | reverse complement strand
CAACCAGGAGGTTGGCTTAGAAGCAGCCATCCTTTAAAGATAGCGTAACAGCTCACTGGTCTAATCAAGATGTCCTGCGGCGAAGATGTAACGGGGCTCAAGCCACGAGCCGAAGCTTAGGACTGCGCAAGCAGTGGTAGCGGAGCGTAGTGTGAAAAAACACTCGTCTTTATTACCGCAAATCGAACGAGAGTGCAGGAAACTGTGCTCAAGTAGCCGATAGGCGGTAGCACAAGACAGAGTGTTTGCGATGAAGCCGGGCTGTAAGGCACCGGTGGAGCGATCACTAGCGAGAATGATGACATGAGTAGCGACAAGGAGGGTGAGAGACCCTCCCGCCGAAAGTCCAAGGGTTCCTGCTTAAAGCTAATCTGAGCAGGGTAAGCCGGCCCCTAAGGCGAGGCCGAAAGGCGTAGTCGATGGGAACCAGGTTAATATTCCTGGGCCAGGAGGATGTGACGGATTGTGGCGGCGTGCGTGCCTTATCGGATTGGCGCGTATCCAAGACAGTTCCAGGAAATAGCCCTCCGCCAGACCGTACCCTAAACCGACACAGGTGGACTGGTAGAGCATACCAAGGCGCTTGAGAGAACGATGTTGAAGGAACTCGGCAAAATACCTCCGTAAGTTCGCGAGAAGGAGGCCCGGCGTATGAGCGTCGGGGGCACAAACCAGGGGGTGGCGACTGTTTACTAAAAACACAGGGCTCTGCGAAGTCGCAAGACGACGTATAGGGTCTGACGCCTGCCCGGTGCCGGAAGGTTAAAAGGAGGAGTGCAAGCTCCGAATTGAAGCCCCGGTAAACGGCGGCCGTAACTATAACGGTCCTAAGGTAGCGAAATTCCTTGTCGGGTAAGTTCCGACCTGCACGAATGGCGTAACGACTTCCCCGCTGTCTCCAACATCGACTCAGCGAAATTGAATTGCCTGTCAAGATGCAGGCTTCCCGCGGTTAGACGGAAAGACCCCGTGCACCTTCACTACAGCTTCGCACTGGCATCAGGCACAACATGTGCAGGATAGGTGGTAGGCTTCGAAGCAGGGACGCCAGTCCCTGTGGAGCCATCCTTGAGATACCACCCTTGTTCTGCTTGATGTCTAACCGCGATCCGTTACCCGGATCCGGGACCCTGCGTGGCGGGTAGTTTGACTGGGGCGGTCGCCTCCCAAATCGTAACGGAGGCGCGCGAAGGTTGGCTCAGAGCGGTCGGAAATCGCTCGTTGAGTGCAATGGCAGAAGCCAGCCTGACTGCGAGACTGACAAGTCGAGCAGAGACGAAAGTCGGCCATAGTGATCCGGTGGTCCCGAGTGGAAGGGCCATCGCTCAACGGATAAAAGGTACGCCGGGGATAACAGGCTGATACTGCCCAAGAGTCCATATCGACGGCAGTGTTTGGCACCTCGATGTCGGCTCATCTCATCCTGGGGCTGGAGCAGGTCCCAAGGGTACGGCTGTTCGCCGTTTAAAGAGGTACGTGAGCTGGGTTTAGAACGTCGTGAGACAGTTCGGTCCCTATCTGCCGTGGGTGTAGGATACTTGAGAGGAGTTGCCCCTAGTACGAGAGGACCGGGGTGAACGATCCACTGGTGGACCTGTTGTGGCGCCAGCCGCAGTGCAGGGTAGCTATGATCGGACAGGATAACCGCTGAAGGCATCTAAGCGGGAAGCCCCCCTCAAAACAAGGTATCCCCGAGGGCCGTGGTAGACCACCACGTCGATAGGCCGGAGATGTAAGTGCAGCAATGCATTCAGTTGACCGGTACTAATGGCCCGATAGGCTTGATCCGATCCAGTAAAAGACAAACTCGGATCAAAAGCATACACACATGAAACTGTACTACTTGGATAACTGGATTTTCCTCGGTTTGGTGGTCATAGCGCGAGCAAAACACCCGGTCCCATTCCGAACCCGGAAGTTAAGTGCCGATGCGCCGATGGTACTGCGCCAATAGACGTGGGAGAGTAGGTCACCGCCAAACCTAGAAAAATCCAAAATAACTCTCAATACGAAAAAAATCAGGTCAAAAATATTAGGTATCTCGACGCCGCAAGACATGAGTTTTTCCGGCGTCGTTTTGCGTTTTCAGTTTCGTACGTTCAAACGTCAATGTGCAACGTCATGCCTGGAATAAAGTGGGATCTGCGGCGCCGCTTTTCTTTTGGCGCTTGATCCGCCCAAGCGACGTCTTCTCATAATAAATCTCTTGCTTCGATGCGGGATTGACCGTGTTAATCCTCAGGAAATCGCGCGGCTTTAACCGGGCCTTTACCAAGGCGGGCGCAGGATAGGGGATCAAAAGCAAGGTGCGGCCGGGCAGACACGGCCGCGCGAGTTGGAGACAGCCCTTGACGGCGGACAGGACCAGCCTCCGCGCCAGCCATGGCGCCGTGCCGGATCTCGGGCTGGATCGTCTTCCGACTGTCGCCCTCGCATGCGACGCCGCAGGCTGCATCGTGGCGGTGAACGCGCGCTGGTGCAGTGCCCTTGGCCATCAGTCAGACGCATCCGTTGGCCGTGAGTTGACCACATTTCTTGTTGGAACGAGCGTGGCGGATTTTACCCTGTGGCTGGCGGCGCCCGAGGACGGGGTCAGCCTGACGCTTCGGGTTCGTTCGGCGCAGGGCGGGGCGTGTGATTTCATTGCTGTGCTGTCTGGTCCGGGACCCGATGGTGCGCCAGGCGTCATCGTGTTGACCGAAACCGCCGCGTTGTCGGATGAGGCGGAAAGGCTGCGGTCTGACAACGAAAGGCTGAGCGCGATCATCGAAAGTGCCGATTGCGCGACCTGGGAATGGAATATCGACAGCGGGCAGGTGCGGGTCAGCGATCGGTGGTGGACCATCGTCGGGGAAAAGGCGGCCCTGCCACAGGCGGACGGCACCGAAACCTGGCTGGGGCAGTATCATCCCGCCGACCGGGTGATGGTCGGTTGTCAGATGGAGCGGCATCTGTCCGGCAAGGCGGCCCTGTTCGATGTCGAGGCCCGGGCACGACATGCGAACGGGCGCTGGATCTGGGTGCGCGATGTGGGTCGGGTCCGTACCCGGACCAAGGCGGGTGAGCCTGAATGGATCGCGGGACTTCGCCGCGATATCTCCTCTCGCAAACGGTGGGAGGCGCGGCTGCGCCGATCCGAGGAACTGCTGAGCCGGGCGGGCATGCTGGCCGGGCTCGGCAGTTGGGAGGTCGACCTGCGGAGCGGTGAGGTCTACTGGTCAGACGAAACCTGCCGCATCCATGGCACCCCCCCCGGACACCGTCCGACCCTTGAGGAGGGGATCAAGTATTACGCGCCCGAGGCCCGGCCCATCGTAGAGGCCGCGGTCGAGGCCGGCATGACAAACGGCACGCCGTGGGATTTCGAACTTCCCCTGATCCGGGCGGATGGCAAGCGGGTCTGGGTCCGTGCCGTGGGCGAGGTGACGCTGGAAGACGGAAAGCCGGTGCGCCTGAACGGCGCGTTTCAGGATATTTCCAACCGCAAGGAAAACGAAAGGCGGCTGGCCGAGGCGGCGGAGGAGGCGCAGCGCGCGCGCGACCGTCTGAACACGCTCGCCGACAATGTGCCCGGGGCCTTGTTCGAACACCGGGAGGCCGCCTCGGGCGAGGTCGACCTGCCCTATTTCAGTGCGCGCCTGCCCGACCTGCTGGGCGTGCCGCGGGAGGTGATCGAGGCGGATGGTGCCGCCGCCGCGGCCAATATCGACCCCGGGGATCTGGGACCCCTGGGCGAGGAAATCCGAAGGACGCGCGATACGCTTTCGCCGCTCGATTTCCGCTATCGGCTGAATCACCCGGAAAAGGGTCAGCGCTGGATGCATCTGTCCTCGATCCCGTTTCGCCAGCCCGACGGTGCGGTGATCTGGCATGGCAGCGTCTTCGACGTGACAGAACAGGAATTGGCCAGCCGGCAGCTTTCCGAGGCGTTGGAGGAATTGCGCATCACCCATGAACGTCTGAACACGGTCGCCGAGCATGTTCCCGGCGCCTTGTTCGAATACCGCCGGGAAGCTGACGGCAGGACCTGGTTTCCCTATTTCACGCATGAGTTCACCAAGCTTCTGGGCGTGTCGGAGGAGGCCCTGCGGGACGACGGGGCGACCGTTTTCCACAACATCCCGCAACAGGAAACGGAAGAGATCCTCGCCAAGCTCGAACGGTCCATCCCCGATATGGCGCGGGTGGAGTTTCGCCACCGGGTCGTGGTGGCGGGGGAGGAAACGCGGTGGTTGAACGTGTGGGCGGCGCCCTTCGCCCATCCCGACGGATCAATTGCGTGGTTTGGAAAGTCCGTCGATGTGACCGAGCGGCTGGCGATGGAAGCCCGGGCCGAAGAGGCCTCGGCAGAGGTCAGCCGTGCGCATTCGCGGCTCAATTCCATCGCAGATATCGCCCCTGTCGGGCTGTTCGAATTCCGCCGCCTGCCCGGCGGAGGCCATGATTTCCCCTATACCAGTGCGCGCTTTAACGACCTGTTGGGGTTCAGCCGCGCCGAGATCGAACGGTTGCGGGGCGATATCCTGGCGCGGATCGATGAGGCGGACAGAAGCCCCTTCCTCGCCAGCCTCGATGAAAGCGCGCAGACCCTGTCGCAATGGAGCCGCCGCTTTCGGTTCCATCATCCGCAGCGCGGCCTGATGTGGCTGAGCGGGGCCGCCGTCCCACGACTGGAGGGTGATGGCACCATCGTCTGGACCGGCGCCCTGCACGATGTGACAGGCGATGTGGAGCGCGAGGCGGAATTGAAACAGGCCCACCGTTTGGCCGAAAAGATGCGCGCGGAAAACGAACGCCTTGCCTTCCATGACGGTCTGACCGGCCTGCCGAACCGGCGGTATTTCGACAAGGTTCTCCGTCAGCGGGTGCAGGGCGCCTATCTTGGCGTGGGGCCGCGCGATTGCGCGCTGGTCCAGATCGATCTGGACCATTTCAAGCATGTGAATGACACGCTGGGGCACGAGGCCGGTGATCAGGTTCTGCTGCGCGTCGGCGATGTCCTTCGCGAATGCCTGCGAGAGGGCGATTTCGCCGCCCGGCTGGGTGGGGATGAGTTTTCGGTCATTCTTGCCGCATCGACGCCCCGGTCGGTCGCCAAGGAGATCGTCGAAAACCTGCGCAGCCGGTTGAGCGAGCCGTTCCAGTACCGGGGATGCCCCTGCCGCATCAGCGCCAGTTTTGGCATCGTTCATGCCCCTGACGTGACGCTACTGGAAGAGGAATTGCAGCTCTTTGCCGATGCCGCGCTTTATCGCGCCAAGGAAAGCGGTCGCAACCGGCTGGAATTCCACGCGGCCGAACTGACATCGGCACTTCGCGACGACAGGCATCTGGCGGCCGAGTTGCAGGAGGCGTTGGAACAGGGACAGTTCATCCCGTATTTCCAGCCGCAGGTATCCGCGCTCGACGGGCGTCTTGAAGGGGTTGAAACGCTGGTGCGCTGGAACCACCCCAAGCGGGGCATTCTGGCGCCGGGGGCCTTCATGCGGATGGCCGAACATCTTCGCATCGTCCCCGAGATCGACCGGACCATGATGGAAGAAGCCTGCAAGTCGATGCGCCGGTGGCGCCAACAGGGGCTGGTCATTCCCAAGATCAGCTTCAATGTCAGCGCCGGCCGCATGCACGACCCCAGCATCCTTGACGCCGTGGCCGAGATGAACCAGTGCGAAACACAGCTTGCCCTGGAACTGGTTGAATCCATCCGGATCGAGGAGGAAGGAAGCATCTTCCGCAAGCATCTGGATCTTTTGCGCGAGGCCGGGGTCGATATCGAGATCGACGATTTCGGGTCCGGGCATACCTCCATCATCGGATTGATGCAGGTGGAGCCGTCGGCCCTGAAGATCGACCGCCGCATCGTGGCGCCCGTGGCCGACAATTTCCGCGCGTCCGACTTGGTGCGGTCCATCGTGCAGATGGCGCAGACCCTTGGCGTCGCAACCATCGCCGAAGGGGTGGAAACCCAGGAACAGGCCGACACGTTGCGGGCGCTGGGGTGCAACGTGCTTCAGGGGTTCCTGTTCTCGCCCCCGCTGAGCGAGGATGACCTTGCGGCGTTCGCCCTTGGCCATGAAAAGCGTCTTGCCACAGATGCAACGGATGCCGGGGCACCCCGCGTCGCTAAAGGCCGGCACGGCGCAGGATACGATCCATACCGGCATTGAGCGCGAGCGTCATCGCCACGATCAGCACCAGCGCCGCGAACATCAAATCGATCCGGCTGCGGGCATTGGCCATCAGCATCAGATAGCCCAGCCCTTTCGAGGCCCCGACCCATTCCCCGATCACCGCGCCCGTGGGCGCATAGGTGACGGCGATCCGGAGCCCCGCACCCAGGTGGGGCAGGGCATGGGGCAGCCGCAGCCAAAGCAGTTCGCGCCACCGGCTGGCCCGGGTCATCCGCGCCAGATCCAGCACCGCCGGGGGCGTCGCCAGCAGCCCGTCCAGAAAGCCGGAGGCCACGGGGAAGAACACCAAGAGAACCGTCATCGCGATCTTGGGCTCCGGCCCGTAGCCGAACCAGATCGTCAGAACCGGGGCCAGAACGAAGACGGGCAGGGCCTGCGAGGCGGTCAGAACGGGACGCAAAGCGCCGCGCACCACCTCTGACAGCGTCATCAAAACCGCCACCGCAAGGCCCAGCGTCAGCCCGATGCCGATGCCTGCGCCAACCTCCCCCAGGGTGACAAGCCCGTGCTCTGCCAAGAGCGCCCGGTTCGACCAGAGCGCCTTGGCCACCGCCCACGGCCCCGGCAGCACGAAAGCGGGCAGAAGTTGCGCCCAGACCGCGGCTTGCCACAGCCCTAGCGCCAGCAGGATGGTGTATAGCCTTCTCATCAAAGCGCCATGATCCGATCCAGCAAAAGACCGCCCGCCCGGGCGAGTTCGGGGTCGGAGGGCGGGCGCGGCAGGGGTGGGGCCAGCCCGGGGATGTTGTGCAGGCTGCCCCCTGCCAGCAGGAAGATGCGGTTGCCCAACCGCAACGCCTCGATCGGGTCATGGGTGACCAGCAGAACGGACCGCCCCGAGAGCCGCGCATGCGCCAGATCCTGCATCGCCACGCGGGTGGCCGGATCGAGCGCCGAGAACGGCTCATCCAGCAACACCAGTGGCGCGTCCTGCATCAGGGTGCGCGCCAGGGCCACCCGTTGCCGCTGCCCGCCGGACAAGGTGTCGGGACGGCGGCGCCCCAGCCCCTCAAGCCCGACAGAGGCCAGAAGCGCCGCCGCCCTGTCGGGATCGGGCCGCCGCCCGGCAAGGCGTTCCACCAGCGTCACGTTTTGCGCCACCGTCAGCCGCGGTTGCATCAGGTCGCCTTGCGCCATCCATCCGATGCGGTCGGGCACGTCGATCCGGCCGTCGAACTGCACACCCGTGTCGAGCCCCGCCAGAAGACGCAGGATCGTCGACTTGCCCCCGCCCGAGGGGCCAAGCAGACAGGTCCAGCCCGGTTCGAGGGGCAATGCGATCTCCTCAAAGAGCGGCCGTTCCCCGAACCGGGCGGTGCCCGAAATGCCCCATCCCATTGCCACGGTCAGTCCACGGCGACCTCTCGCGCGATGGCCGAGACCTCCGGCGCGGCGTCGATCAACCCGGTTGAGGCCATGAAGGCGCCGAAGGCGGCATAGCGCGCGGTGTCGAGCGCGGCTGGATCGGTCGCGAAATGGGGCACGGTGTCCCCCCATGCGGCGGCGTTCAGTGTGTCATCCAGTTCGGCGGCATAGCCCTTGAAGGTGTCCCACCCGGCCTGCGGGTCCGCCGCGATCTCTGCCGCCGCGCGGGCCGTGGCCGACAGGAACCGCGCGATCCGCTCTGCGTCCATCAGGTCCGGGTTGGCCTCGTAGATCAGTTCATCATAGACCGGCACGCCATGCTCTTCGGGCAGGAAACAGCGCCCGGTCCTGCCCACGGTCTCCATCTGGTGCAGTTCGAAATTGCGGAACGCGCCCGATACCGCCTCCACCTGTCCCGCGGCCAGGGCCGAGGTCAGGGCGAAGTTGACGTTGATCTGCTCCACCTCATCGGGGTCGACGCCATTGCTGCGCAGCATGGTGTGCATCAGCGCCTCCTCGATCCCCGGGATGGAGTATCCCGCGCGGCGCCCGGAAAGGTCCGACAGTGTCGTCACCGGGCCCGCGGCATCGACCATCACACAGTAAAGCGGCGCGTCGATCAGCTTGCCGACCCGGACCAGCGGCAGGCCCGCATCGTGTTGAAGGTACAATTGCGGCTGATAGCTAACGGCGATGTCCACCTGCCCCGCCGCGGCCATCTTGGGCGGGTCGGACGGATCGGCGGGCGCGATGATCTCCACTTCCAGCCCCGCATCGGCGAAATAGCCGCGTTCCTGCGCGACGATGATCGGCCCGTGATCGGGGTTCACGAACCAGTCCAGCATGATGGACAGCTTGTCGGCAGCATGGGCGGGCGTGGCGATGGTCAGCGCCAGAACTGCAAGACAACGTTTCATTAGGTCAACTCCTTTGCGCAAAGAAATGGTCGGTCGGGCCGTGGCCGTGGCCCACGCGCAAGCCGTCGGCCCCGCGGATGGCATCCAGTGTGTAGTCCTTCGCCGCCACGGCTGCCGCGAATGCATCGCCGGTCAGCCCCAGATGCGTGGCCAGGGCAGAGGACAGTGTGCAGCCGGTGCCGTGCGTGTTCTTGGTGGATACCCGCGGGGCCTCCAGCCACTCGCACCGGTTGGTGGACAGGAACAGGTCGGGGCTTTGACTGCCTGCCAGATGCCCGCCTTTCAGGACCACCGCGCCGCAGCCGAGATCCAGAAGCGCCTTTGCTTCGGCCTCCATCGCGGCTTGGCTTGTCGCTTCGGGGGCGTCCAGAAGGTCGGCGGCCTCGGGCAGGTTGGGGGTGATGACGGATGCCAGCGGCAGCATCAGTTCGCGCAGGGCCGCGACGGCGTCGGCCTCCAGCAGCCGGTCGCCCCCTTTGGCAACCATCACCGGGTCCAGCACGATGGGGACGCCGCGGCCTGACAGGACCTTGGCCACGGCCTCGGTGATCGCCGACGAACCCAGCATGCCGATCTTGACGGCATCGACCCGGATGTCGTCGAACACCGCGGCGATCTGGGCCGCGACGAATGCGGGCTCCATCAACGTGGCGCCGGAGACACCTTGGGTGTTTTGCACCGTCAACGCGGTGATCGCGGCCATCGCATAGCCGCCATTGGCCGAGATCGCCTTGATATCGGCCTGGATGCCGGCGCCGCCCGAAGGGTCGGAACCGGCAATGGACAGGATGTTGGGGATCATTGGCGCCTCCATGTCTCAGCCAATTTGCGGGTTGCGGCCTCCGGGTCGGGCGCGGCGGAAATGGCAGAGACGACGGCAAGCCCTGCGCATCCCGCGGATTTCAACTTGGGGATATCGCCGCCCGTGACGCCGCCGATGGCGACGGTCGGCACCGGGCAGGCGGTCGCGATCCGGGCAAGGCCGTCAAAGCCGATGGGGGCGGCATGGTCGGGCTTGGTGGGCGTGGCCCTCACCGGCCCCGCGCCGATATAGTCGATGACGTCCACGGGCATGGCGGCCAGTTGCGCCTCGGTCTCGATCGACAGGCCCAGCACCTTGTCGGGCCCGATGGCGGCGCGTGCCTTGCGCGGGTCGCCGTCCGACTGCCCGATATGCAGGCCCGCGGCGTTTGCGGCCAAGGCGACCTCCACCCGGTCATTGATGATCAGCGGCACGCCCGCGGCGGCGAGTTGGGGGACAAGGCGCCGGGCCTGCGCGATCATCTCCGCATCGGTGGCACGCTTGTCGCGCAACTGGATCACGGTGGCCCCGCCCCGCAGGGCAGCAAGCACCAGCGCGTCATCCGCCCCGTCTGGCGTCACGAAATAGATGGACAGGTTCATGCCGGGCGCACCTTTGCGCCGTGTGACAAGTCTTCGGGCGTCAGATTGTGCAGCGCGTCGATGAAGGCCACCGCGAAACTGCCCGGTCCCTTCGCGCCCTTGGCCGCGCGTTCTCCTGCCAGTCCGAAATAGGCGAGCGCGGCGACCGTGGCCTCCAGCCGTGGCTGCCCCACGAGAAAGGCACCGACCACGCCCGTCAGCGAACAGCCCAAGGCCGTGACCTTCGGCATCAGCGGATGACCGTTTGCGATGCGCCACGCGGTGTCGCCATCGGTCACGAAATCCTCGGGCCCCGTCACAGCGACCACCGCGCCGCTGGACCGCGCCAGCGCCCGGGCGCCATCCTCTGCCATGTGGACGTCATCGGCGGCATCGGCGCCCTTGCCCTGCGCGGCCGCGCCGGAGAGCGCGAGGATTTCCGACGCATTGCCCCGGATCACGGTCGGTTTCAGCGCAACCAGCCGGTTCGACGTTTCCCGCCGGAACGCGGTTGCCCCGGCCGCCACCGGGTCCAGCACCCAGGGCGTGCCCTTGGCGCGCGCGGTTTCGGCCGCCGCCCACATCGACGCAATCCACGGCCCGCTGGCCGTGCCGATATTGATGGTCAGTGCCTGCGCCAGCCCCGCGAAGTCCGAGGCTTCCTCGACCGCGTGGGCCATCGCGGGCGAGGCGCCGCTGGCCAGCAGGACGTTGGCCATCACGTTCATCGCAACATAGTTGGTGATGTTCTGCACAAGCGGCGCGGTCGCGCGCATCGTGGATAGATAGCAGCCCCAGTCGGTCATTCCGTGCTCCTTCCGAGGCGGCAGGAATGACGGGGACCACGCCCATACGCATCCGGGCAAGGACCGCGACTCCCTCCGCCAGCATGATCTGGTTCAGGTTCAAAGGGTGCTTCTCAGCCCGGCCGATGCCGGACGCCCCTGTCACATCCGAATTTGGTAACGGGATTGGAACGCGATGACCAGACGGGATTTTACGGTGCGGCCGCCCGCGTCGCTTGTGTTGCCCGTGGTGCGGGCCTAAGCCTTGGCCATGCATGACCCAACAGGCGGCTGACCCGGTGTTCCTTTATCGCGTGCTTCTGACGCTTGTGGCGCCTGTGCTGCTTGTCCGGCTGGCGCGGGAACCCAAGCTTGCGCCGGAACGGCTGGGGCTTGGCGGGGCCGGGCATCGGGGCGGACGCATGATCTGGCTGCATGCGGCCTCCAATGGGGAACTGACCTCCGCCCGGGGGCTGATCGGCCAGCTTTTGGCGCAAAGGCCAGAGGCGCGCCTGATCGTGACCTGCAATACCACGACCGGCCGGGCGCTGGTCAAGGGATGGGGGCTTGGTCGCGTTTCGGTCGTGCTGGCACCCCTGGACTATCGCTGGGCGCTTCGCCTGTTTCTTCGGCGCTGGTCGCCCGGTGCGCTGATCGTGATCGAGAACGAGCTTTGGCCGAACCGCCTGAGCCTGTTGGCCGCGCGGGGCGTGCCGGTGCTGGTCGTCGGCGCGCGGATGTCGGAGCGGAGCGCGGCGCGATGGCGGCGCTTGCCCGGTCTGGTCTCGACGATGCTGGGCACGGTGTCCTACCTTTCTGCGCAGGATGCGGGCTCACGCGGGCGGCTGATCGGACTGGGTCTTGATCCGTCCCGCGCCGGGCCGGTCGTCGATCTGAAGGCCGCCCCGGCAACGGTCGGGATGCCGCCAAGGACGGGCGAGCGTCTGTCGGCCCTGTTTCCCCGCGCCTCGACGGTCCTTGCGGCCTCCACCCATGAGGGGGAGGAGGAGATCATCCTTGACGCCTTCGCCCGGGCATTTCGTAACCGGCCCGAGTTGCGGTTGATCCTTGCGCCCCGTCACGCCCGCCGGGGGCCGGAGGTCGCGCGCCGCATCGCCGCCGCGGGCCTTGCCTTTACCACGCGCTCTGCCGGGGAAGACCCCGGCGCGGACACGCCCGTCTACCTTGCCGACACGATGGGAGAGATGGCGCTGTGGTACGCGCTGGCCGGAGCCTGCTTCGTCGGCGGTTCCCTTGTCGAGAAGGGCGGCCATACCCCGTATGAACCGGCCGCGTTCGGCTCCGCCATCCTGCACGGGCCCCATGTTGCGAATTTCGCCGGTATCTACGCGGCCCTTGATGCCGCCGGGGCCGCGCGGCATGTGCGGGGCGCGGCGGATCTGTGCGCCCTGTTCCAGACCCTTGGGGCGGAAGACCAGCGCGCGATGGCCGACCGCGCGACCGCCGTGATGGCGGACAAACAGGCCGACGCGGCGGGAGTGGCGCCGCTGGTCGACGCGCTGATCGGCCATATCGATGCAGCATCAAAGAAGAAGGAGAGACCCGATGCCTGAGCCGCTGTTTTCCCTTGAAGAGTTGCAGGCGGCGGCGGCGTTCGTCCATGACCGGATGCCGCCGACCCCGCAATATGCCTGGCCGCTGCTGGGGGAAGAGGTTGGTGCAAAGGTCTGGGTCAAACATGAAAACCACACCCCCACCGGCGCCTTCAAGGTGCGGGGGGCGCATACCTTCATCGACTGGCTGAAGCGCACCCAGCCCGATTGCCCCGGTATCGTCACCGCGACCCGCGGCAATCACGGGCAGGGGCAGGCGCTGGCCGCCCGCGCCGCGGGCATGGTGGCCAAGGTCTATGTGCCCGAAGGAAACTCGGTTGAGAAGAATGCGGCGATGCGTGCCTTCGGGGCCGAGCTGATCGTGCACGGGGCCGATTTCGATACCGCCCGGGAAAAGGCGCACCGCGTGGCCGAGGCCGAGGGGCTGGTCTTCGTCCCGCCCTATCACAAGGAACTGGTCCGGGGTGTGGCGACCTATGCGCTGGAACTGCTGACCGCGGCGCCCGAGCTTGACACGATCTATGTGCCGATCGGCTGCGGCTCCGGCATTTGCGGGACGATCGCGGCGCGCGATGCGCTGGGGCTGGCGACAAAGGTGGTGGGCGTGGTGTCGGAAAACGCCGATTGCATCCTGCGTTCGATGGCTGCGAATGATCTGGTGGAAACCGACACGGCCCATACCTTTGCCGACGGGATCGCCACGCGCGTGCCCATGCCCGAGGCGTTCGAGGTCTATTCCGCCGGGGCGGAACGGATTATCGCGGTCTCGGACGCGGAAATCGCCGAGGCCATGCGCCTGTTGTTCCGCACCACCCACAATGTGGCCGAAGGGGCCGGGGCGGCGGCACTGGCCGCGCTTGTGGCCGAACGGCAGATGATGGCGGGCAAACAGGTCGGCGTGATCCTGACCGGGGGCAATATCGACGCCCCGTGGTTCGAACAGGTCTTGTCAGGCGGGGTGCCGTCGCTGTGAGCCCCACCATGCCTGCGCGCGTTCCCCGCTTGCATCCCCGTCTGTGCGGCACCTATGGTGCATCTGTCCTGAAGGAAAGGCACAAGACATGCTGATCGAGGCGGCGCGGGCCGTGCGCGAAAACGCCCATGCCCCCTATTCCCGGTTCAAGGTGGGGGCGGCGGTTCTGGCCGCGGATGGCAAGGTCTATGTCGGCTGCAATGTCGAGAACATCGCCTCGCCCGAGGGTACCTGCGCCGAGGCTGGCGCCATTGCCGCGATGGTGGCCGCGGGCCAGCGCGAAATCACCGAGGTCGCCGTGATCGCCGACGGGCCGGAGCCTGTCACCCCCTGCGGCGGCTGCCGCCAGAAACTGGCCGAATTCGCGGGCGCGCATGTCAAGGTGACCATGGCGACCCTGTCGGGGACGACCCGCGTGATGACGGTGGGCGAGTTGCTGCCCGGTGCGTTCTCCGTCGCCCAGATGGGCGAGCGCTGATGGACGCAAGCAGTATCATCGCCCGGCTGCGCGATGGGGAGGCTTTGAACGACGAGGAACTTGGCTGGTTCGCCCAGGGGCTGGCCAACGGTGCGGTCAGCGATGCGCAGGCAGGGGCCTTTGCCATGGCGGTGCTCCTGAACGGGGTGACCAAGGCTGAACGCGTCGGCCTGACCCGGGCGATGCGCGACAGCGGCAAGGTGCTGGATTGGAACCTGCCCGGCCCGGTGCTGGACAAGCATTCTACCGGCGGCGTGGGCGATTGCGTGTCGCTGGTGCTGGCCCCGGCGCTGGCGGCCTGCGGGGCCTATGTGCCGATGATCTCGGGCCGGGGGCTGGGCCATACCGGCGGGACGCTGGACAAGCTGGCCGCCATTCCGGGATATCGCACCAGTATTCCGGCGGACGAGTTGCAGGCGATTACCGGGCGGGTCGGCTGTGCCATCGTGGGCGCGTCCGATGACATCGCCCCGGCCGACCGGCGGCTTTACGCCGTGCGCGACGTGACCGGCACGGTGGAAAGCATCGACCTGATCACCGCCTCGATCCTGTCCAAGAAGCTGGCCGCGGGGCTGGAGGCGCTGGTGCTGGATGTAAAGGTCGGCTCCGGCGCGTTCATGAAAGACATGGAAGACGCCGAGGACCTGGCCCGCGCGCTGGTGGAAACCGCGCAGGGCGCGGGCTGCATGACCACGGCGCTGATCACTGACATGTCGCAACCGCTGGTGGGCGCGGCGGGCAATGCGCTTGAGGTCATCGAGGTGATGGAGACATTGACCGGCACCGGGGTCACGCCTGCGCTGTGGGACATCACCTGCGCTCTGGGCGGGGAGGCGTTGGCGCTGGGCGGTCTGGCCGAGGATGCGGACGCCGGGGCACAGCGGATTGCAAAGGCGCTGTCGTCGGGAGAGGCGGTGCTGAAGTTCGGAGAGATGATCGCGGATCTTGGCGGCCCCTCCGATTTCATCGAGCGTTGGCCGGATCGCCTGCCGGCCGCGCCGGTGGTGTACGAGGTCGCGGCCGATGCCGGCGGCGTTGTGGCAAAGATCGACACCGCGGCGCTGGGCCGGGCCGTTGTCGCCCTTGGTGGCGGGCGCCGGCGGGAGAGTGACCGGGTCAACCCCTCGGTGGGGTTCTCGGAACTCGCCGCCTTGGGGGATGATGTGGGCGCAGGTCAGCCGCTGGCCCTTGTCCATGCCAGCAGCGAAGCGGATGCCGAGGCGGCGGCGGTGGCCGTGCGCGCGGCGTTCCGCCTAAGCCCGGAAAAGCCGGACGTTCCGCCGCTGGTCTTGCGGAGGATTCTGCGGTGAGCCGGGCGTTCCTGATCGTCATCGACTCCGTCGGTTGCGGTGGCGCACCGGACGCAGACCGGTTTTTCAACGACGGCACCCCCGACACCGGGGCGAACACGCTGGCCCATATCGCGCAGGCCTGTGCTGCGGGGCGGGCGGAGGACGGCCGGTCCGGCCCTCTGCGTCTGCCGCATCTGGACGGGTTGGGCCTTGGCGCCGCAATCCGGCTGGCCAGCGGGGCGGAGACCCCCGGGCTGGAAGCCCGACCCGAAGGGCTTTGGGGCGCAGCGACAGAGGTGTCGCCGGGCAAGGACACGCCCTCGGGCCACTGGGAATTGGCAGGCGTGCCGGTCCCTTGGGACTGGAGCTATTTCCCGCGTGAAATCCCCGCCTTCCCGGAGGAGTTGTTGGCAGAGGTGCGCCGGCTGGCCGGAACCGAGGGCACCCTTGGCAATTGCCACGCCTCGGGCACCGAGATCGTCGAACGGTTGGGGGCAGAGCATATGCGAACGGGCTGGCCGATCCTCTACACCTCGGTCGACAGCGTGTTCCAGATCGCCGCCCATGAGGAAAGCTTCGGGCTGGACCGGCTGTTGCGCCTGTGCGCGGGGATCGCGCCCATGGTGCACGCCATGCGCGTGGGCCGGGTGATCGCGCGGCCCTTTGTCGGCGATGCGGACACCGGGTTTACCCGGACGGCCAACCGGCATGACTATGCCATCGCGCCGCCTGCGCCGACGCTGTGTGATTGGGTTCAGGGGGCGGGCCGGCGGGTGCAGGCCATCGGCAAGATCGGCGATATCTTCTCGATGCACGGCATCGACGAGGTGCGCAAAGGGCCCGACAGGCTCTTGATGGACCATTGGGTCGACCTGATGGACGAGGCTCCGGATGGCAGCCTGACCTTCTGCAATTTCGTTGAATTCGATAGCCTGTATGGCCATCGCCGGAACGTGTCCGGCTATGCCCGGGCGCTGGAATGGTTCGATGCGGCGCTGCCGCGCGTGCTGGACGGGATGCGCGCGGGCGATTTGATCCTGATCACCGCCGATCACGGCAATGACCCGACATGGATCGGAACCGATCACACCCGGGAACGGGTGCCGGTCGTCGGCGCCGGGCTGGGGGCGCATCAAATCGGCATTCGCAACTTCGCCGATGTCGGCGCCAGTATTGCGACCCATCTGGGCGTACCGGCCCAAGGCCCCGGACGGAGTTTCCTGTGAGCGCGACCGACCTTCCCAAGATCGAACTGCACCACCACCTGGAAGGCGCAGCACCGCCTGCCCTGATCCGCGACATGGCCAAGGCGCGGCATATGGATATCTCGGGCATCTTCGGCCCCGATGGAGGTTATGCCTATCGTGATTTCGCGCATTTCCTGCGGGTCTACGAGGCCGCGACCTCGGTTCTGAAAGAACCCGCGGATTTCGCCCGGCTGACCGAAACGGTTCTGGAAAGGACGGCGGCCGAGGGTGTTGTCTACCTCGAAAGCTTCCTCTCCCCCGATTTCTGTGGCCGCTGCGATCTGTCCGCATGGCACGAATACCTGCACGCCATCGCAGAGGCCGCGGCCGACGCCGAACGCCGCCACGGCATCGTCATGCGTGGCGTTGTCACCTGCATCCGCCATTTCGGGCCAGATGCCGCCCGCAAGGCCGCCCTGTGCGCAGCGGAAACGGCCGGCGATTTCATCGTCGGCTTCGGCATGGCGGGGGATGAGAGCAAGGGCCGCCCCCGGGATTTCGCCTATGCCTTCGACATGGCGCGCGAGGCCCGGCTGGGTCTGACCGTTCATGCGGGGGAATGGGGCGGTCCGCAATCGGTGCGCGAGGCGTTGGCCGATCTTCGGGTGGACCGGATCGGCCACGGGGTCCGCGCCATCGAGGATCCGCGCCTTGTCGATCACCTGGCCGAGACGGGCGTCGTGCTGGAGGTCTGCCCCGGCTCCAACATCGCGTTGGGGCTTTACCGGTCGTGGGCCGACCATCCCATCGACCGGTTGCGCCGGGCCGGGGTGAAGGTCACGGTGTCCACCGACGACCCGCCGTTTTTCGGCACAACCATGACGCGCGAATATGAACGTCTGGCCGACGCTTTTGACTGGACAGACGATACGTTCGCCGCGCTGAACGACGTGGCGCTGGCCGCGGCCTTCTGCGATGAGGACACAGGGGCCGCGATCCGCAAGAGACTGGAGGGCAAGAATGCTTGATCACCTGATTGTCGTGAACCACCCGCTGGTGCAGCACAAGCTGACGCTGATGCGCGACAAGGACACGCCCACCGCCGTTTTCCGGCAATTGCTGCGGGAGATCAGCCAGCTTCTGGCCTATGAGATTACGCGGGAGCTTGAGATGACCACCCGGCGGATCGAGACGCCGCTGTGCGAGATGGACGCCCCGGTTCTGGCGGGCAAGAAGCTGGTGCTGGTGTCGATCCTGCGGGCGGGCAACGGGCTTCTGGATGGGGTGCTGGAACTGGTGCCGTCGGCGCGCGTGGGTTTCGTGGGGCTTTACCGCGATGAGGAGACGCTGCAGCCGGTGCAGTACTATTTCAAGGTGCCGCCGGATCTGTCGGATCGTCTGGTGATCGTGGTCGATCCGATGCTGGCGACCGGCAATTCCTCTGCCGCGGCGGTCGATCTTCTGAAAAAGGCGGGGGCGAACAACCTGCGTTTCATGTGCCTGCTGGCCGCGCCCGAAGGCATCGCCCGGATGGGAGAGGCGCATCCCGATGTGCCCATCGTGACCGCGGCGGTGGATGAGTGCCTGAACGAGCATGGCTATATCGTGCCGGGGCTTGGCGATGCGGGCGACCGGATGTTCGGCACGCGCTGAGGCTTGTTCCTTTACGGCCAAGATGATTTGGGCCATTCTGACGCTGCATCTTTCGGGAGATCGCATGGCCTTCTTGCGCGGGCTGGTTGTTTTTCTGGTCGCCTTCGGGATTGGCGGTGCAGCATGTTCTGTCAGGGCGGAGGAGATGTCGGCCCCGGCTGACCTGCCGCCGCCCGGCTTTCTGGGCGTGCAGTTCGTCGACAGCCGTGGCTGCGTGTTCGTGCGGGGGGACGTGGGCGGCTGGCAGCCGCGCCTGTCGCGCGACGGGGTGCCGCTTTGCGGGTTCAGGCCGAGTTTCGCCGCGGCCCCGGACCGACGTGTTCCCCTTGTTCTGGAAAGCCCGCCAGAGGTGCCCGCCCGCCCCGCGGCCGCCAATCGACCCGTTCCGACGGAGCCGAAAGACACCACGGCCGGTCCGCGCGGGCCCTGGGACCTGCCCACCCCGCCGACATGGTCGGCGCTGCCCGGCCCCGGAAGCCTGCAAAGCCTGCGCCAGCCCAGAGCCCCCGGCCCGGGCGGGGGCGACGACTGGCTGGCGCCGCGCCGCAAGCTGGAACCCCGGGACGGGATGCTGCCAGCCGAAAAGGGCGCGGTCGATGCAGGGGCGGATGCGGCCGCCGCGGCCTTTACCCCACCCCAGACCGACCAGAGCCCGCCGCCCGCCGATGTGGCAAAGACGGTGACCGAAGCCCCTGCGCCGGTCGTTGAGGAGAAGAAACCGCTTCACCCCGCAAGCCATCGTTACATTCAGGTCGGCGCCTTCGGCGTGCCGGCCAATGCCGCGCGCCTGGCCGCCCGGCTTGAGGCGCTGGGCCTGCCGGTCTACCGGGAGGAGGCGGCAGGCCGGGGCGGGGGGCTGACCTTCGTCTCCGTCGGCCCGTTTTACGCGCAGGAAGATCTGGACGCCGCCAGAAATGCGCTTCGCGGCGCGGGTTTTCGGGACGTCATCCTGAAGAACTGATCCGGGCCTCAGCCGCCACAGATCCCCTGCAACTGCACCCATTCCCCATCGGACAAAAGCGGTGCCACAGTCTGCCCGCGCATTGGATCGGCCTCGATCAACCCGATCACGCTTTCGCCGGAGATATCCAGCGCGTAGGCATAGGGGGCGGCTGGCACGCGCGCCTGCTGAAACCGGCCCAGCAGGATGTCCTGGGGCAGCGGTTCGGGGGCCATGGTCAGCATCGTCAGGGCATAGGACTCCAGCGCCTCCCGGGGCATGTGGCCGCTGGTCAGCAGCTTGAAGCTTGCCGCAAGACCGACCTCGGACAACATGGCCGCCAGCGGATCGGTCTTTGCCGCGCGGGCATCCTCGGCGATGATGAACCCGGCAAGGGTATCGGCGGTCTCGTAATCCTCGACCAGCGCCCGGTTCAGCAGGATCAACCCGCCCGGCAGATGCGCCGATCGTGGCACGCCACCGGGCAGGACAAGCACGCGCACATCCCGGTCGGGCAGCAGGCGGCGGGTCAGGCGGTTCAGCGCCTTTACCCCGTCAGGCCGGTTGCAGGGCGGGCCGGCCACGCGGGTGACGCGGGCCAGCAGATCGCGCCCGATCTCCGCCCGGCCCTCCGGCGGCACCACGGATACCGTGTGTCGCACCAGTGCACCGGGCAGCCAGAACAGGCCCAGCCCCAGGATCGCCAGAACCACACCGACCAGCAGCCAAAGACGCAGGCGCCCGGGATGCGGCCGGCTGCGGGCCAGCGCGGCCCGCACGGCCTCGATCGCGTCGATCATCACGGATTCGTCGATCTCCAGTGTCTCGCCGCTATCGGTGCCCGGACGGTAAAGCGCGGGCATCTTGCCGGGATTGATCCGTTCGATGGCGGCCAGCGACCAATGGGCCAGCACGCGTTCGCGCATGTCCGACACGACAAGGGATGCCTCGCCGAAGGAGAGGATCACGTCGCGCCGCTGGGCGTCGGGGGATTCCCGCCACAGCCCGGGGCTTTCCAGCCTTTGAAACCGCTTGAGCGCCGTCATGGGCGGCTGACCAACCTGCTCGTCTTACCTTTATGGGCGCAGGATAGCGGAGCCGCCCCGGGGCTACAACGTCACAGGGTTTTCGCGACCTTGCGCAGTTCGAACTTCTGGATCTTGCCGGTGGATGTCTTCGGCAGTTCCTGAAACACGATCTTCTTGGGTGTCTTGAACCCGGCCAGCCGTTCGCGCGCAAAGGCGATCAGCGCGTTGGCATCCACGCTATGGCCGTCCTTCAACTCCACGAAGGCGCAGGGAACCTCGCCCCATTTGTCATCGGGTTTCGCGACCACGGCACACAGCAAGACATCGGGATGGTGCATCAGCACGCCTTCCACCTCGACCGAGCTGACATTCTCACCGCCAGAGATGATGATGTCCTTCGCCCGGTCGGCGATCTGCAGGTAGGTGTCGGGATGTTGCAGGGCGAGGTCGCCGGAATGGAAATAGCCGCCTGCGAAACTTTCCCGCGTGGCGCGGGGGTTTTTCAGATACCCCTTCATCACGCCATTGCCGCGGAACATGATCTCCCCCTGATGGGCGCCGTCCATCGGAACCTGTTCCATGGTTTTCGGGTCCTTCACGGTGACATGTTCCATGAACGGCATCGCAACGCCCTGCCGGGCCTTCACCGCGGCGCGGTCGTCGCCTTCCAGCGGATCCCATTTCGCCTGCCATGTGCACTCGGTCGCGGGCCCGTAGGTTTCGGTCAGCCCGTAGACATGGGTGATGTTGAACCCCATCGGTTCGATCTGGGCCAGCGTTGCCGGGGCAGGAGGCGCGCCCGCGGTGAACACCTCGACCACGTGATCGAAGTCGCGGCGATCCTCGTCCTTGGCGTTGATCAGCATGTTCAGCACGATGGGTGCGCCCCCGAAATGGGTGACGCCCTCATCCGCGACGGCATCGAAAACGGCCTTGGGCGTGATGTCGCGGCAGCAGACGATGGTGCCGCCGAGCACGGGCATCATCCATGTATGGACCCAGCCATTGCAGTGAAACAGCGGCACGATGGTCAGGTATTTGGGGTGCATCACCAGACGCCAGCTGACGATCTGGCCCATCGCGTTCAGATAGGCCCCCCGGTGGTGATAGACCACGCCCTTGGGCCGTCCCGTCGTGCCGGAGGTATAGTTCAGCGACAGGCTTTCCCACTCATCCTCGGGCATGATCCAGTCGAAATTCGGGTCGGCCGCGGCAAGGATGTCTTCGTATTCGGGGTAATCGCCGAAGTCATGCACGCCCGCGGCATCGTCGCCGACCTCAATGATGGTGGGGGGCTCGCCCTCCATGTCCTCGATGGCGTTGACGGCCAGCGGGATGAATTGCGGGTCGCACAGCAAAACCTTCGCCGCGCCGTGATCGAGGATATAGCTGACGGTGTTGGCATCCAGCCGGATGTTGATCGTGTTCAGCACAGCGCCGCAGGCAGGCACACCAAAATGCGCCTCTGCCTGTGCCGGCACGTTGGGCAGAAGCGTCGCAACCACGTCGCCCGGTTTCACCCCCATCGCGGCGAGGGCCGAGGCCAGCCGGGTCACCCGGTCGATATACTGCGCATAGGTGTAGCGCCGCGCACCATAGACCACCGCGTCATGGTCGGGAAAGACAGCAGCCGCGCGCGTCAGAAACGACAGCGGTGTCAGCGGCACATAGTTCGCCGCGCATTTTTCAAGCCCCGTTTCGTCTGCCAGCCAACCCATCGGTTGCCCCCCTTCTTGGTTCCTGTTGCCGGAGAGTTTGGCGGCAGGGCGCGGGAATGAAAAGGTGGCAAGACGGTCGCGGCGCAGCGATTTCTCGGTGGTTTGATTCCGGGATACCCGGTGGCGCAATCACGGAACAAAAAAAGCGGGCCCAGACGGCCCGCTTCGGTGTTTCGGTAGGGGATTGCTCAGCGCGTGCGGTTGCGCAGAGAGGACACGGCGAAGGCCCCCAGACCGCTAAGCAGCAGTGCGGCGCCGGCCGGAAGCGGAACATTCGCAGGACCGCCGTCGGTGTAATAGCCAAGTTGGCTTTGCTCCAGGGCGACATCGTGAATCCGCACGTTGTCGATCAGGCCGTCGACATACTGGGTGCCCTGGGTGTGGCGCGCACCGATCACCAGCCCGGTCGCATAGCCGCCGGACAGGCTTCCGGTCGTGGCGGCCGAACCGGCAAGCGCCCCGTCGATATAGACCTTCTGGGTGGTGCCGTCATAGGTGAAGGCCAGATGGTACCACGTATCGTTCGAGAGCGTTTGCGTGACCGTGATGCTGCCCACGTCAACCGGGTTCAGCCCGCTGGCCCATGTCGAAACGTCAGCGACGCCATAGTCCCCAAGCACCACGTACTGGCCCATCTGAAGCGAGATGTAGTGAACGTTTCGGTTGACGTCGCGCGAGTTGATCCACGTCTCGAACGTGAAGCTCGACAAGCCGTAGTCATGGAACGCGGTGTAGGCATAGTCGCCGGCACCGTCCAGCGCGAGCGCCTGACCGAACTGGCCCGAAGCGTAACCGGCATCGCCTGCAAGGGTCAGGTTCTCGTTGTTCCCGGAGGTGTCGTTGGCGTTTCCGTCGAACAGATACTCGGCAACCACCGCAGCCTGTGCGGTCGCGGCAGAGATCGAGAATATGGCAGCCGTCAGAATTTTAGTGAAGTTTGACATAAAAGAATTCCCCATTTTAGTCTCATTGCGCCCTCAATATGGCCGAAGTGAGGCAATAGGGCGAGAGGGCTGCGCTATTTTTTTTTACCGCGCGTCTGACGGTGGCGGAGACGCAAATACAGCGATAATGGCAGACTTTCCCGGCTGGACTGCCGCCGGTTCAGGCGGCTTGGTGCGCGACACCGCCGCCACCGGTTGTTAATCCCATGGCAACCCTTCTCGATAGAACCTCGTTCCTGCCGAATTCTGGCCCGATTTCCACGGTTATTTGGACTGTGGTGTGGTCCGGATCCGGCAGGGTCCGTGGAACAGGAGCGTGGTGGACGACGGCTAGGGGTCGTCCCGACGTGCGAAACGCAGGGGAGACTGGGTGATGGATTTCAGGATCAATTTCGAGGGCTGCGAACCCGTTTTTCCCCAATGGGGGCCGACAACGGGTACGCCCGACCGCAAGGCGAAACCGATGATGGCGAGCCTCGCCTCCGGCTTTGCCGCGGGTACCGAGATCGCGACACCGGACGGGCCGCGCCCGGTGGAAACGCTGACGGTGGGCGATCCGGTCTTGACCTTCGACAATGGCCCGCAGCCCGTTCGCGCGATCCAGCGCGGCGTGCTCTGGCGGGGAGAGGTCCCCTGTCCTTTGCCGCTTTGGCCGCTGGAGGTTCCTGCCGGCGCGCTGGGCAACGCAACGCCGCTGACGCTCTTGCCGGAACAGAGCATCCTGATTGAATCCGACGTGGCCGAAATGCTGTATGGCAGCCCGTTCGTGCTGATGCCGGCCCGTCTCATGGTTGGGCTGATGGGCATCGCGCGGCGGGCCCCGACCGATGTGGTCGAGGTCGTCATGCCCCTGTTCGACGAACCGCAGATCGCCTTCGCGAATGGCTCCGCCCTTGTGTTCTGCCGGGCAGAGGCCGAGGCATGCAGCGCCATGCCCGATGACGCCGACCTCGATGTGCCGACGGTCGCCGGATACTCCGCGCCCGAGCCGCGCATCGCGCGTGTCGTCGCGCAGGCGCTTCGGATTACGCAGACCGACGACGCGGTTCACGCCGCCTGAACATCCGGCGCGAACCGGGCGTAGAAACTCTGCCCCCGGTCGGCCATGTCCCGCAAAAGGGCGGGGGCGCTGAACCGGTCGCCGTGGCGGGCCGCCAGCCCGTCGCAGATTTCTACCGCACGGGCGGCGCCGATCATGTCGAGCCATGAAAACGGCCCGCCGGACCACGGCGCAAACCCCCAGCCCAAGATCGCGCCGACATCGCCTTCGCGGATGTCCATCAGCACGCCTTCTTCCAGCGCGCGCACGGCCTCCAGCACCTGCGCGAACAGCAGGCGATGCTGCACCTCCGTCAGGTCCGGCTGATCGTCGGCATTGGGGTATTTCGCCCGCAGCCCATCCCACAGCCCGGTCCGCTTGCCCGCCGCGTCATAGGCATAGAACCCGGCCTTGGCCTTGCGGCCCAGCCGGCCTTCGTCCGCCAGCCAGAACAGCACCTCGTCGACCGCGCCGTCGGGATAGGCATCGCCCATCGCCGCCTTCGTGGCCTTCGCGATCTTTACGCCCAGATCGATCGACGTCTCGTCGACCAGTTGCAGGGGGCCCAGCGGCATGCCGACCAGCTTTGCCGCATTCTCGACCAGCGCGGGCGTCACGCCCTCGGCCACCATGCGGATGCCTTCGTTGATATAGGGGATAATGCAGCGGTTGGCATAGAAGAAGCGGGCGTCATTGACCACGATGGGTGTCTTGCGGATCTGGCGCACGAAATCCAATGCCTTGGCCACCGCGCGGTCGCCCGTTTCGCGCCCCTTGATGATTTCGACCAGCATCATTTTTTCGACGGGGCTGAAGAAATGGATGCCGATGAAATCGGCCGGGCGCGAGCTTGCTTTCGCGAGCTCCGTGATCGGCAGGGTCGAGGTGTTGGTGGCGATGATGCAGTCGGGGCCCACGGCCGCTTCGACCCTTTTCGTGACCTCGGCCTTGATCCCCGGGTCCTCGAACACCGCCTCCACGATCAGATCGCAGCCTGAAAGGGCGGCGTAATCGGTGGTGGCGGTGATCCGGCCAAGCACCTCTGCCTTCTTGGCCTCGGTCGCCTTGCCGCGCTTGATGCCCTTGTCCAAGTAGCTCTCGGCATAGGCCCGACCCTTGTCGGCGGCCTCTTGGGCCTGGTCGATCAACACGACCTCGATCCCGGCCTGCGCGGAGACGAGCGCGATGCCAGCCCCCATCATCCCCGCGCCGAGAATGCCGACCTTCTGCACCTTCTGATCGGGCACATCGGCAGGCCGCACCGCGCCTTTCTCCAGCGCCTCCTTGTTGATGAAGAGCGAACGGATCATCGCGGCCGACGACGGGTTCATCAGAACATGGGTGAACCAGCGCGCCTCGATCCTCAACGCCGTGTCGAAGGGCACCAGCGCGCCCTCGTAGACCGCGCTCAGCAGGGCCTTGGCCGCGGGATAGACCCCCTTGGTCTTGCCATTGACCATCGCCGAAGCACCGACAAAGGTCATGAAACCCGCCGGGTGATAGGGCGCACCGCCCGGCATCTTGTAGCCTTTCTCATCCCACGGCTTCACGATCTTCGGGGCGGACAGAACCCACTCCTTGGCGGCGGCGACGGGGTCGTCTACCACCTCGTCGATCAGGCCGGCCGATTTCGCTTTTTTCGGGTCGCTCAGCTTGCCCTCGAGCAGGAAGGGCGCGGCGGCCATGGCGCCCATCTTGCGCACAAGCCGCGTGGTGCCGCCCGCGCCGGGGAAGATACCCACCATGATCTCTGGCAGGCCGATCTTGGCCTTCGGGTTGTCGGCCGCAAATATCCGATGACAGGCGAGTGGCAGTTCCAGCCCGATTCCCAGTGCGGTGCCGGGCAGGGCGGCGGCAATCGGCTTGCCACCCCTATTGCGGTCGTCCATGCCTGCGCGCTCTATCTTACGCAGAAGCCCGTGCATGGCCATGATGCCCTCGAACAACCCGCGCGCGGGGTCGTCGCCTGCATCCTGCTTCATCTTCGCGATGATGTTGAGGTCCATGCCACCGGCGAAATCCTTCTTGCCGCTGGTGATCACGATGCCCTTCACCATGTCGTCGGCCAACGCGGCGTCGATCAGGGCGTCAAGTTCTGTAATCCCTTCAAGGCTCAGGACATTCATGCTCCGGCCCGGCACGTCCCAGGTGATGGTGGCGACGCCGTCGGCGTCTGTTGCGGCGTGGAACTCTGTCATGTCAAACCTCCTGTCTTGTGTCGGGTGGCTGGGACGTTCGGCTGCAAGCGCTGAAAGGGGCCTGCGCCCGTTTCAATTATTGCGTGCTGCAAGCCATTCTTGGAACAAACAAAAAAATATGCCATGCTGTTAAGACAAAATAGTCCAACAGGGAAACGTGTATCATGCGCAAGACGACTGTACTTTCTTCCGTAATTGGCGCGGCAATCATCTCGCTGTCCGCCGCCCACGCCGCCCAGCTCGATTTCACGGCTGGTGTATTGAGCGCCGGGGACACCGTGCTGACAATGGCCGAAGCGACGGTGACCGCGGATATCGGCACGCTGCTTGTCGGCGATTTCGTTCCCAATGCCGTTTGTCCGGTCACTTCGGGCTGCGAAGGGCAAATGACGCTGACCTGGAATTTCGATGTCGAGAATGTCAATTTCGAATACGGCTTTGGCAACCCGGGCGACGAGGCGACCGTCAGTGCCTATGACGACATGATGAACTTCGTCGGAAGCGTCCTGCTGACCCTTCAGTCGGGAACCGATCTTGAGGACATTTCCGGCCTTGGCGTGTTCCGGACGCTGGTGTTCGACAACACGGCGTCGAGCGGGGCGGGTTACGCCTATGGCAATGTCAATTACGACCGGGTTGGCGCAGACGTTCCGGTGCCTGCGTCGCTGCCGCTGTTGTTCGCAGGGGTTGCCGGTCTCGGCCTCGTCCGCCGCGCCCGCAAGACCTGACCCGCGATTGCCGGGCATTGGACGCACGAAGAACGGCCGGGTCCCTCGGCCGTTTCCCTTTTTGGCTGATCGCGCGGCCATCAGACCCTCTCGATGATGGTTGCCGCGCCCATGCCCGAGGCCACGCAGAGGGTGGCCAGCCCGGTTGCCTTGTCGGCCCGTTCCATCTCGTCCAGCAGGGTGCCAAGGATGATCGCCCCCGTCGCGCCCAGCGGATGCCCCAGCGCGATGGCCCCCCCGTTGACGTTGACCCGCGCCGGATCGGTGTCGAAGGCCTGAAGGAAGCGCAGGACAACCGCCGAAAACGCCTCGTTCACCTCGAAAAGGTCGATGTCGGTGATGGCCATGCCCGCCTGCGCCAATGCCTTTTCGGTGGCGGGCACCGGGCCGGTCAGCATGATCGTCGGATCGGTACCCACCTTGCAGGCCGCCCGGATCCGCGCCCGCGGCTTCAGCCCGTGTGCCTTGCCGAACGCCGCGCTGCCGACCAGAACCCCCGCGGCGCCGTCCACGATGCCCGATGAATTCCCGGCGTGGTGGATATGTTCGACCCGCTCCAGATGCGGGTATTTCATCAGCGCAACCTGGTCGAAGCCAGGCATCGCCTCGCCCATCTCCTTGAAGGCCGGTTTCAGCGCGCCAAGCGCCTGCATGTCGGTTCCGGGCCGCAGATATTCGTCCCGGTCGAGGATCGTCAGGCCATTCACGTCCTTCACCGGCAGGATCGACCTGTCAAAGCGCCCCTCGTCCCACGCCATGGCCGCGCGACGCTGGCTTTCGACGGCCAGCGCATCGGCATCGTCGCGGGTAAATCCGTATTGGGTTGCGATGATGTCGGCGGAAATGCCCTGCGGCACGAAATAGCTTTTCATCGCAAGGCTGGGGTCCACGGCGATGGCCGCACCGTCGCTGCCCATGGCGACGCGCCCCATCATCTCCACCCCGCCCGCGATATAGGCCTCTCCGGCGCCTGCGCGCACCTGATTGGCGGCGAGGTTCACGGCCTCCAACCCACTGGCGCAGAAGCGGTTGATCGACAGGCCCGGGATCGCCTCGTCAAGGTCGGAGGCCAGAACCGCGCTGCGCGCAAGGCACCCGCCCTGTTCGCCGACTTGCGTGACATTGCCCCAGATCACGTCTTCGACCGCAGCCCCTCCAGCCCGTTGCGGTCCTTCAGCGCGTTCAGAACCAATGCGGACAGGCGAAGGGATGTGACCTCATGCAGGCTGCCATCCTTGCGGCCCTTGCCGCGCGGCGTGCGGATCGCGTCATAGATATAGGCGTCGGTCATGCTCGTTCCTCCCGAAATCGTGTCAGGCCCGGTCGGCGGGAGAGCCGGGCATCAGGTCATAGGGGTGTTTCCAGCCGGGCAGGGCGGAAATGCGCGTCAGCCAAGCGTCGATCGCAGGCCAGTCCGCCCGGTCAAAGCCGAAGGGTTCGGGGTAGTAAAGATATCCGCAACAGGCGAAATCCGCCGTGGTCGGGCCATCGCCCACCAGCCAGTCCCGTCCGTCAAGCGACCGCTCCAGCGTCTTCAGCGCCGCCTGAACGCGGCCGGACAGCCAGCCGATGGCCTCTTGCGGGCGTTTCTCCTCGGGCAGGAAGTTCATCAAGAAGCGCAGAGCGCCGGCCTGACCGGACATCTTGTGATTGTCCCAGAACATCCAGCGCAGCACCTCGCGCGCCTCGTCGGCGGACTGTCCGCCGAATTTTCCTGTCTGCTCGGTCACCCATGTCTGGATCACGCCCGACTGGCTGATGCTGAAAGCGTCGGTCACCATGACCGGCACCTCGCCCATCGGGTTGAGCGCGAGGAAGTCTGGGTGCCGCGCGGCGCCGTTGAAGAAATCCACATAGACCGGCTCCCAGTCCACGCCCGCCAGTTCCAGCGTCAGCGCCGCCTTGTAGGCATTGCCGCTTTCGCCGAAGCAGTGAAGCTTGATCGTCATGGTCCCTCCCAGTGTTGCGCCACGGCCCCTGCGATACCACGGACCCCGCCGTCGCGCCGTGGGTATTTTGGCCAAGAAGAAGGGGCCGGCTGTGCCCGGTAACCAAAGGTTAACGTTAACGCGCCAGCGTGCGACTCGCGGTACAGGCTGGGGAGCCGATGACCGCCCAAGGAGAAGGTCCTCCGCCCGGCGCCTCCACCTCGGTAGCGACCGGGGGCGTCGTCCGGGCGGAGGGCCCGACACTCCCCTTCTTCTTGGCGAAAATACCCACGGCCCGACGTTTTCCGACTTGTGTTCCGGTGATTGGTCATCGCTTCCGTGCCTCCAGGTCCGCGTTGAACAGGCGCAACCGGTGGGGCAGGACCTCGCTGACCGTGACTCTGTCGAAATTCTCGAACGGGAAGGACAGCGCCTCGCCCTCGTCAAGGCCGGCCTCGCGCGCGAAGCGGCGCAGCCGACGATAGGCATCCTCGCTCATCGCGACGGGAAACCGGCGGGTCAGGCGCAGGCGCTTTGGCATGAGATCGTCCTGTGGTCGTCCCGATCCTGCATCTCAGAACCTGTCCGCGTCCAGTGCCATCACGGTCTCTCCGCCACTCTCTATGCGGCTCAGATGCAGGCGCGTGGCGGGCAGTTGCCGGGCCATGTAGTAGCGCCCGGTGGCAATCTTGGTCCGGTGAAAATCCGCATCCTCCGTTGTTCCTTGCGCCAGCGCAGAGTGCGAGACCGCGGCCATTTTCGCCCACATCAGGCCCAGACAGACATGGCCGAACAGCAGCATGAAGTCATAACTGCCCGAAAGAGCGTTGGCCGGGTTCTTAAGTCCCTCCTGAACGAAATACATCACCGCCGCCTGCAGGTCCTTGGAGGCCGCTTTCAGCGGATCGAGGAAGTCTGATTTCAGGTCGGGGTTTCCCTCGTGGGCCTTGATGAAGTCCTTGACCAACGCGAAGAAGGCCGTCATTGCCTGCCCACCGTTCTGCGGCAGCTTGCGGCCCACAAGGTCAAGCGACTGAACGCCGTTGGTGCCTTCGTAGATCGTGGTGATCCGCGCATCGCGCACGAACTGCTCCAGCCCGGCCTCTCGGGTGAAGCCGGTTCCGCCCAGGGTCTGTTGGGCCAGAACCGTGGTCTCGAACCCCTTGTCGGTCAGAAACCCCTTGATCACCGGGGTCAGCAGGGACACCAGCGCCTCGGCCTCTGCGTCCTTCCTGCGCCCGGCGCGGTCGATCAGTTCCGCCCCCCACAGGGCAAGGGCGCGTGCCCCCTCGGTGAAGCTTTTCTGATCCATCAGGTTTCGGCGGACATCGGGGTGCACGAGGATCGGGTCGGCCGGGCCGTCGGGATTGGCAGGTGCCCCCAGTGCGCGGCCCTGCAACCGTTCCTTGGCCCAGGCCAGCGCGTTCTGATAGGCGACGACAGCCTGGGCATAGCCCTGCGTGCCGACGCCGATCCGCGCCTCGTTCATCATGGTGAACATGGCGCGCATCCCCTTGTGCGCTTCTCCGATCAGGAACCCCGTCGCGCCGTCATAGTTCATCACGCAGGTGGCGTTGCCGTGGATGCCCATCTTCTTTTCCAGCCCGCCGCAGGCCACCGCGTTGCGCGGCCCCGGGGTGCCGTCGGCATCGGGCAGGAATTTCGGCACGATGAACAGCGAAATGCCCTTCGTCCCCTCGGGCCCGTCGGGGATCTTGGCCAGCACCAGATGCACGATATTCTCGGTCAGGTCGTGTTCGCCCGCCGAGATCCAGATCTTGGTGCCGGTGATCTTGTAGGTGCCGTCGGCCTGCGGGTCTGCCTTGGTCCGGATCAGCCCAAGATCGGTGCCGCAATGCGGTTCGGTCAGGTTCATCGTGCCCGACCATTGGCCTGAGATCATCTTCGGCAGGTACAGCGCTTTCTGTTCCTTCGACCCATGCACATGGATCGCGGATATCGCCCCATGGGTCAGGCCCTGATACATGTTGAACGCCATATTGGAGGCCGCGAACAACTCCCCCACCGCCGAATGCAGGAGAAAGGGCATGCCCTGTCCGCCAAAGGCGGGATCGGCATCCAGCGCGGTCCAGCCGCCCTCGCACATATGCCGATAGGCATTCTTGAAGCCCGTGGGCGTGCGCACCACGCCGTTGTCCAGCACGCATCCCTCTGTATCGCCCACGGCGTTCAGCGGGGCCAGAACCTCGGCAGAGATCTTGCCGGCCTCTTCCAGAACGGCACCGGTGAAGGACCGGTCGAGTTCGTCATAGGCGGGGATATCGGACAGGCTGATCTGCATCACGTCGTGCAGCAGGTACTGCATGTCTGCGATGGGCGGGGTATAGGTCGGCATGGCACTCCTCCCTGAAGTCTGTCTGCCTTTGGGTCGCTATTCCGCGGCCGTCTTCCGACCGAACTCGGCCAGCTTTTCGGCGCCCGCGGCCAGTTGATCCCGCAATTCGCCGATGGCCTCGTCCAGTTCCGCGCGCTGGCGCTCCATGTCGGCAAGGCGTTCCTGCGCGACTGCGTAGGTCCGGCGGAACTGCAGTTCCTCGCCATCCTCCAGGTCGTAAAGGTCCAGAAGCTGGCGGATCTCCTCAAGGCTGAAGCCGAACCGCTTGCCGCGGAGGATAAGCTTCAGCCGGGCCCGGTCGCGGCGGGTGTAAAGCCGCTTCTGGCCGTCGCGGTGCGGGTCCAGAAGGCCCTTGGATTCATAGAACCGAAGGGTCCGGGCCGTCACGTCGAACCGGTCGCGCATCTGGGTGATCGTTAGTAGGTCGTCGGTCATCGCTGCTCGTCTTTGGGTGGAAGGCATGCGCGCCAGTTGCCCGTTCGGATTGCAGTATACAAGCCTGCATGACGTTGACGTAAACGTAACGTTGCGTCACGAAGACTGCCGGGCGCCCTCCGGTCCGTCAGTCGAGGCTTTTGGCCACCTCGTCACGCAAAGCCTGCAATTCGGCGATGGTGCGGCCGATCCTGTCGCGCTCCTCGGTCAGGGCCAGAAGCTGCCGGTCGGCCATCTCGATCATCGTTCGCAATTGCGCTGTGCTGCCCTTTTCATCGTACAGCGTCAGCCATTGCCGGATCTCCTCAAGCGAGAAGCCGAAGCGCCGCCCGCGCAGGATCAGGGTCATCCGCGCGACCTCGCGCCCGGTGTAGAACCGCGTGCGGCCCTCTCTTTCGGGGCTCAGAAGCTCGATATATTCATAATAGCGAAGCGTGCGCGGGGTCACGTCGAACCGCGCGCACATTTCCTTGAACGTCAGTCGATGGTCAGACATGTCCCCTCCCGGATCGTTCGGACCCTAGGTAGGCGCTGCCGCCCGGTCGATCAATTCAGTTCATGAAGCCCGGGGCGAACAGATAGAACCCGTAGGCGACCAGAACGGCCGGGATCGCGGAATAGATCGTGGCCAGCGCCGCCGCGCGGGGGTTGATCGCGATGGCGGGGAACAGCGCGTCGCCATCGTTGGAAATCGCATTGCCGATCAGCGCGGCGAACGGGATTGCGCCGTTCACATAGAGCGTGGCCACCAGAACCTGCGGGCCGCAGCCCGGGATGAAGCCCACGGCAATCGCGATCAGCGGCAAAAGCGGTCCGATGGCGGAAAACCACGCGGTAATGTCGATGCCCGCAAAGGCCGCGGCATAGTCATAGGCCAGATAGGCGCCGATCACCCAGACCGAGATGAAGCTGGTTTCTTCGGCCATACGGGTCAGGGGGGCATCCTTGGCATTCGTCATCGCGGTCACGGGCGAGGTCGCCCAGATGAACAGGCCCAAGGCCGTGCCGGCCAGGGCGAAGGTCATCACCGGCAGACCAAGCAGGCTGTCGATCTGGATTTGCGCCAGTTGCGCCCCGCCGACGACAAGCCCCGGCACACCGGGCAGCAGATAGGCGATGTCACGCGGACGCAGCCGTCCGATCCGCGGCGCGACCTCGCACGAGGCGCCTTCCAGGACCGGCAGGTCGACCCGGTTGAACCGATCCACCAACCAGCCCGACATCACGCCGACGGCAAGGGACACCGGCAGCACGACCGCCGCCGCATCGGGCCGCGTTGCGATCAGCAGGAAGGCGGCATCGCCCATCGTAGCGGTCAAGGCGGCCACCACCGCCCCCAAGCCCACATTGCCCGAAGTATAGGCAGCCACCACGATCACCGCGCCGCCGCAGCCCGGCGTTGCCCCAAGGAAGGACGCCATCGGCACCTGCCAGAAGCGCGCGCGTTTCAGCGTGGCGCCCATGTCGTATTTAAACAGACGTTCGGAGCCGTAGAACAGCAGCAGCGTTGCGGCGACGAAGACGCTGACCTGAACATAGGCGTTCGTCATCAACTCGCGCGTCAGCGCCCCAAGTTCCCCAGGGGCAAGGGCCAGCGCCAGCAGGGTCAGCACCACCAGCAGGCGCTTCGGCCGGAAGGGTCCGAAGAAATCGAAGCCAACACGGGGAAGGCCGGAGTCGGGAAGAAGGGTTTTGGTGTTCATGGCAACTTGCGACTGCGAATGGTTCTCAATCGCAGTAGTTAGTGCTTGCGGCATGCGTTGCAAGAGAGAATATGCGCTCAGGAAAGGAATTGCCGATGTCGCGTGATGAAAAAGCCGCCATTGCCACAGAATTCATCGAAAAGATCCCCCATTCCCGCGCTTTGGGGATGCGGATCGATGCCATTGGCGACGGCGTTGCCGTGATCTCGATGCCCTATGACGAACGGCTGATCGGTGATCCGAAAAGCCGCGTGATCCATGGCGGGGCGGTGTCGGCCCTGCTGGACACCTGCGGCGGCGCATCGGTCATGAGCCACCGGGAAGCGCCGGCCAGCACCGCAACGATCAGCCTGCGCATCGATTACATGCGCGCGGCGACGCCGGGCCAACGTCTGACCGCGCGGGCGGAATGCCACCATATTACCCGCTCGGTCGCCTTCGTGCGGGCCACGGCGATGGACGAAGACACCGAAACGCCTGTGGCGACGGCAACCGGCACCTTCACGGTCGAACGCGGGGCAGGGGGCACCACATGACGCGGCGCACCCCCGAACCCGTTCAGGTCATCAAGCAGCGGCGCGACGGCGCATTGGCCGCCCTGGTTGAGGGCGTGCCCTATACCCGGTTTCTTGGCATCTCGTTCGAACGGCGGGGTGATGAATTGACCGCCATCCTTGCCTATGACGAGGCCCTCATCGGCAACCCGTTTCTGCCCGCGCTGCATGGCGGGGCGACCGCCGCTTTCCTTGAGGTCACGGCGATCATCGGCCTGTCATGGGCGATGCTGTGGGACGATCTGGAAAGCGGGGCGCTCGACCCCCGCTCGCTGACCGCCGACACCCTACCGCGGCTGCCCAAGACCATCGATTTTACCGTGGACTATCTGCGCCCCGGCATGCCGCGGGATGCCTATGCCCGCGCGCGGGTCAACCGGTCTGGCCGGCGCTATGCCAGCGTCCATGTCGAGGCATGGCAGGACAACCGCGCCCGGCTCTTCGCGCAGGCGACGGGCCATTTCCTGATGCCGACGCGCGATGGCTGACATATCCCTGCCGGCGGAACCGGTGCCGGGCCACAGGCGCGTTCTGGCCATCGCGCTGCCCATCGTGTTGTCGAATGCCACGGTGCCGATCCTTGGGGCCGTGGATACGGGCGTCGTGGGCCAGATGGGGTTGGCCGCGCCCATCGGGGCCGTTGGTATCGGCGCGATCATTCTGGCCGCGCTCTACTGGCTGTTCGGGTTCCTGCGCATGGGCACCACGGGGCTGACCGCGCAGGCCTGGGGTGCGAAAGACCATGCCGAGGTCGACGCGATGTTGTCGCGGGCGCTGATGCTGGGGTTTGCGGGCGGCGTCGTGATCATTCTTGCACAGGCACCGCTGTTTGCCGGCGCGTTTCTGGTATCGCCCGCAAGTGACGAGGTCGAAACCCTCGCCCGGCAATACATGTCCATCCGGGTCTGGTCGGCACCAGCGGCCATCGCGCTTTACGGCATCACGGGCTGGCTGATTGCATTGGCTCGCACGCGCGCGGTGCTGGCGATCCAGCTCTGGATGAACGGGCTGAACATTGTTTTGGACCTTTGGTTCGTCCTTGGCCTTGGCTGGGGGGTGCAGGGGGTCGCCGTCGCGACCTTCCTGTCGGAATGGTCCGGCGCGGCCTTGGGGCTATGGCTCTGCCGCGGGGCGTTCCGCGGTCCGGCGTGGCGCGATTGGGCGCGCGTGCTGAACCGGGCCCGGCTGCGCCACATGGCCGGGGTGAACACCGATATCCTGCTGCGCTCTCTCCTGTTGCAGGGCATCTTCGTGTCCTTCCTGTTTCTCGGGGCGGATTTCGGCGATGTCCCGTTGGCGGCCAATCAGGTGCTGCTTCAGTTCCTTGAAATCACCGCCTATGCACTGGACGGTTTCGCCTTCGCGGCCGAGGCATTGGTGGGGCAGGCGATGGGCGCCCGGGCGCGCATGGCCCTGCGGCGCGGGGCGCTCTTGACCAGTTTTTGGGGGCTGGTGTCGGTGATCGGGCTGGCGGCTGTCTTCGCCGCCTTCGGTGGGGCGATCATCGACCTGATGACGACCGCGCCCGAAGTGCGTGCCGCGGCGCGCGCCTATCTGCCCTATATGGTCGTGGCGCCGGTGCTGGGGCTCGCGTCCTACATGCTGGACGGGATTTTCATCGGGGCCACGCGGACGCGCGACATGCGCAACATGATGGTGATCTCGGCTGCGGTGTATGCAGCTTCGGCTTGGGTGCTGGTGCCAGCCTTCGGAAATCACGGGCTCTGGATTGCGCTGCTGATCTCGTTTGTCGCGCGTGCCATCACGCTGGGTCTGCGATACCCGGCGCTGGAGGCTGAGGCCGGGCGCAAGGCCCCGGCCTGATACGAGTTGTGTGCAACGCCTGACTTCGCTCGCGGCGTTTGCGTCATCGCGCTTGGCGCGAAGTCAAGGCTTCCGCCTTGGCCCGCCGATGACGCGGCCTCGCGTGTCGCTTTCGGCACCTGCGTGCTGTGGCGCACCCGATTGGCATTCGGGCCTTGGGAGCCGGCCCGGGGCCTACCGCTCGTCCGCTGGCCGCAGCAACAGCCAGATCAGCGCAGCCCCCGCCAGCGCGAGGAACGGCACCATGGCAAGGTTCACCGCCATCCACCCCTCCTGCGCCGACCCGCCGGAGCAGTTCATCAGCCCGCCCGACGCAAGCGAGGCCATCGTCACCCCGCCAAACACCAGCACGTCGTTCATGCCCTGCACCGCGCCGCGTTCCTCGGGCGCATGCGCCTTGGCCAGCATCGCCGTCGCCCCGATGAAGCCGAAGTTCCAGCCGACACCCAGAAGGATCAGCGCAACGAAGAAATGCTCGATATCCACCCCTGTCAGCGCCACGCCCCCCGCCGCCGCCAGAATGGCCAGACCCAGCGCCACGATCCGCGTCACGCCGAAGCGCGCGATCAGGTGACCGGTGAAGAAGCTCGGGACATACATGGCCAGCACATGGGCCGTCACGATATCCGCCGCCGTTCCGGTATCGAACCCGCAACCCACCACCGCCAGCGGTGTTGACGTCATCACAAGGTTCATCAGCGCGTAGGAGACCATGCCGCAGATGATCGCCACCAGAATCGCCGGGTCGCGCAGCAGGTCGGCCCGGGTGCGGCCGTGGTGATGCGCGGGATCGCGCGGTGGTGGTCGGGGGATGTCGAGGAATGAGAACAGCAGCACCCCCACCGCATTGATCGCGATCACCGTCAGGTAGGTGCCAAGGAAGGGGATCACCATCGCCTGCGCGGTGACCTTGACCAGTTGCGGTCCGATCACCGCCGCGGCCAACCCGCCCGCCAGAACGTAGGAAATCGCCTTGGGCTGAAAATCCCCCTCGGCCGTGTCGGCCGCGGCAAAGCGATAGAACGCCTGTGCCGACAGATATGTGCCGGTAAAGAACGACCCTGCCAGAAACAGCGCGAAGGACGACTGGATCAGGCCGATCGCGCCGATGATCGCCCCCGTCGCGCCGCCGGCGATGCCCAGGAAGAACCCGGCGCGCCGCCCGAACCGCTGCATGAACGCCGCCAGCGGGCCAGACGTGATCATCGACCCCAACACGATCAGCGAAATCGGGAGGGTGGCAAGGCACGGGTTCGGCGCCAGCGATTGCCCGGCCAGCCCACCGATGGTGAAGATCATCGGCATCTGCGCGCCAAGGATCGCCTGCGCCATCACCAGAATGGTCACATTGCGCCGGGTATGGGGATGGGACTGGGGCAGGGATGCGTCACTCATGGTTCTGACCTAGCGCGGGGATGTCGGCGGTGGAAGGCTGGAAATCGCCCCTCATGCAGTCCTATGCTGCGTCTATGGTCGGACGCATCATCGAAACCGAAGCCTGTGTCGCGGAAGGGGCCGCCTATCTCGCGCGGATCGAGCCGCGTTTCGCTGCCTTGCTTGACCAGACGGGCCCGTTGCCGCTGCGCCGCCGCAAGGACGGGTTCGAGGCGCTTCTGTCCGCCATCGTCAGCCAACAGGTTTCGGTCGCGGCGGCCGATGCGATCTGGGGGCGGATGAAGGCCGCCCGCCTGACAGGGCCGCGAAAGATCACATGGGCCAGCGAGGACGACCTGCGCGCCTGCGGCCTCTCGCGGCAGAAGATCCGCTATGCCAAGGCACTCGCCGCGTCCGGCATTGATTTCGACAGCCTGCGCGACACGCCGACCGACGAGGTGGTGACCACCCTTGTCGAGGTTCCCGGCATCGGCCGATGGACGGCGGAGATCTATGCGATGTTCTCGCTCGGCCGGGCCGATGTGTTTGCGCCCGCTGACCTTGCCTTGCAGGAATCTGCCCGTCTTTTGTTCGACTTGCCCGACAGGCCCAAGGAAAAGGCCCTGCGGCAGATGGCAGAGGCATGGTCGCCCTGGCGGGCCGTTGCGGCGCGGGCGCTCTGGGCCTATTACCGGATTGCGAAAGAGCGAGAGGGCATCAGGTGACACGGGTACTTGAAGCGGGCCGCGCCGGCGCGGCGAAGGGGGAGGCCGACAGCCTCGTGATCTTCCTGCATGGCTACGGGGCGAACGGGGCGGACCTTCTGGGCCTGTCCGATCCGCTGGCGCCGCATATGCCCGGAGTGGCTTTCCTTGCGCCCGACGCGCCGGAACGCTGCGCGGGCGTGCCGTTCGGGTTCCAGTGGTTCCCAATCCCGTGGATCGACGGGTCGTCGGAAGAACAGAGCGAGGCGGGCATGGTGCGCGCGGTCGCCGACCTGAACGCCTGGCTCGACAGCGTGGCCGAGGACGAGGGAATCGGCCCGGAAAACACGATCCTGTTCGGCTTCTCGCAAGGCACGATGATGGCGCTGCATGTCGGGCCGCGGCGCAGCCCGGCCTATGCCGGGATCGTCGGATTTTCCGGCCGTCTTCTGGTGCCTGATCTGCTGGCCGAGGAGGCCGTGTCCAAACCCCCCGTGCTTCTGGTTCATGGCGATGCCGACGACGTGGTGCCGGTGCAGGCGCTGCCCGATGCCGGAAACGCGCTGAGCGAGGCCGGATTCGACGTCTTCGCCCATGTCATGAAGGGCACCGGGCATGGAATCGCACCCGATGGCCTGTCCGTGGCGCTTGCCTTCATGCGGGAGCGTCTGGGGCTGGAAGCCGGGGATTGACCGCCGCAGCCCGGCCCCTGACGCCGACGTCACACATCCGTTACAGCCCCGCGCTACATGTTTCGGCAATCCACCGCATCTAGCGGGGCTTGTCAGGCGGGAAACGCCATATATAGTTGATCACAGGTTTGGGGCGGGGCGTCCCGCTTCGCAGCCTGATCGGGCAGACGGGGCGGAGGCTGAGTCTCAAGATGGACGGCGATTTCAGGAGTACATTTGTCAGGGAGCCCGGCGGGCTCAAACACTATCCCGCGCTCGTTCTGAACGCCGATTACCGCCCATTAAGCTATTACCCCCTGTCCCTCTGGCCCTGGCAGGAGGCGGTGAAGGCGGCGTTCCTCGATCGGGTGGACATCGTCGCCGAGTATGACGAGGTGGTCCGAAGCCCGTCGATGCAAATCCGAATACCGTCGGTTGTCGTCCTGAAAGATTACGTCAAACCCCAGAAGCGCGTGGCCTTCACGCGCTTCAATCTTTTTTTAAGGGACGAATTTGCCTGCCAGTATTGTGGGACCAAGGGCGATCTGACCTTCGACCACGTCATCCCGCGGGCCCGCGGTGGCATCACCAGTTGGGAGAACGTCGTTGCGGCCTGTTCCCGTTGCAATCTCAAGAAGGGTTCGAAAAGCCTGCGCCAGGTCGGCATGGCCCTGCGCAAGACACCGCGCCAGCCCGGGGCGGAAGAACTGCGCAATATCGGGCGCAAGTTCCCGCCGAACCACCTGCATGAAACTTGGCTCGATTTCCTCTACTGGGATGCCGAACTGGAAGCGTGACACCGGCTTGCCGGGAAGTTGTAAAGGGAACCAAAGTTTTCCCAGAATCGCCGGTTCTGCTTCCCTGGGGGAAGCATCGATTTCACCAACCATTGAAAATAAAGGATTTTTGGGGCACAGCACGCGCCGTGCCGCCCGGGGGCGCATGGCCATTACAGCAACCGGCCTGGCTCTCTCGTCGCGCCGGACGCTCGTAGCGCCGGCCACGGACCATGAGCGCGACGAGAGCGTCCGCAGGATGACCGGAGCTTGGCCGCCAGAAAGGCGGCGGGCGCCACCATGATCGGAACTGCTCCGTCCGGTGCGTCATCGCTTTGGTTTGATACGGGTGCCCTGACAGGATTGCGAAGGGTATGTGCAGTCTGTCCGGGGAAGACATTTGCGAAGGAATGTTGCGTTCCCCGAACCGCGTAAATAACTGCGCGGCTGGCCAGGTGCGGTCATCGAACCACCAGACAAGACGCTACTGCGCTATCTGTCAGCGCTTGTTCTCGCTGCACCAGCGAAACTCGGTGCCGATATGGCGGCGCATGCTTTGTGGAAACAGGAGACCCATGTACGTGCGGGGCGGCGCGGCCATCGGCGTGGCTGTCGCGATCCTCTTGTCATCGCCGGGCGACCGGCGTGCACTGGCCAATCGACTGGAAACGGAAAGCTCCGACGACAAGACCTCCGCCCGACCGGGATGAAAGGCAAGACGTGATGAGGGCCGCATGCTCAGGCGTCGGCCATCGTCTGTCGGCGTGCATGGGCCGGGCCGGGTGTCTGTGCCCCCGGGGCGTTTTCATGGGGAAAGGACACCCGGGCGAAATGCTGCGGTCCGACCTCGCGCAGGGGCAGGTCGGTCCAGTCCGACGGCCCGGGGCCCGCTTGCAGGGCCGGGCGGTTGCCCCTGCGATAGACGGGGTCGGGGATCGGAACCGCGGCCAGCAGGCGGCGGGTATAGGGGTGTCGCGGCGCGCCCAGCAGCGCGCCGGTGGGGCCGATCTCGACGATATGGCCGGCATACATCACCGCGATCCGATGGCTGACCCGCTCCACCACGGCGATGTCGTGCGAGATGAACAGGAAGGCGATCCCCTCCCGCGTCTGGATGTCGTGCATCAGGTCGGTGATCCGCCGCGCGATAGAGACGTCGAGCGCCGACACAGCCTCGTCCGCAACGATCACCCGCGGCGACACCGACAGCGCGCGGGCGATGCAGATCCGCTGCCGCTGCCCGCCGGAGAACTGGTGGGGAAAGCGGTCCGCCGCCTGCGGCTCCAGCCCCACGCGATCCAGGAGCGACACGGCCAGGTCGCGGCGGTCCCGTCCCGTGACTCCCGTGTGCAGAAAGGCCGGTTCGGTGACGAGGTCGCGCACGGGCAGCCGTGGGTTGAGGCTGGCGAAGGGATCCTGAAACACGATCTGGGCCCTGTGCCGGGCCGCGCGCAAGGCGCCGGGCGAAAGTGCCGTCATGTCTTCACCGTCGATCCGGACCCGGCCGGTCTGCGGTTCGACAAGGCGCAGGATCGACCGGGCGAGGGTGGACTTGCCGCAGCCGGACTCGCCCACAAGGCCCAGGGTTTCGCCGCGGGCCAGCGACAGGCTGACATCCTTGACCACGGTCCTGGACGCGGGGCGCCGGAACATCCCACCGGCCGCGGTGAACGAGGTCGACAGCCTCTCGACCTCCAGCACCGGATCGGCCTTGATGGGGGCTTTCGGGGCGGCCGAGCCAAGCCGGTTGGTCGCGGCCATCAGTTCCCGGGCATAGGCGGTGCGCGGGGCGGCGAAAAGCTGCGTGACCGGCGCCTCCTCGATCATCTGGCCGTTGCGCAGCACCAGCACGCGGTCGGCCATCTCTGCCACCACGCCCATGTCATGGGTGATGAACAGGACGGCCATGCCAAGCTCTGCCTGAAGCGATCGGATCAGGGCGAGGATCTCGGCCTGCGTGGTCACATCCAGCGCGGTGGTCGGTTCGTCGGCAATCAGAACCTCTGGCCGGCAGGCCAGCGCCATGGCGATCATCACCCGCTGCCGCAACCCGCCGGAAAGTTCGTGGGGGTACTGGGTCAGCCGCAGCGCGGGGTCGGGGATGCGCACCCGGTCCAGATCGGCCTTTGCCGCTTTCAACGCGGCGGTGCGGCCAAGGCCCTGATGGCGCATCAGCACCTCGACCAGTTGTTCGCCGATCCGCATCACCGGGTTCAGGGACGTCATCGGTTCCTGAAACACCATCGAGATGCGGTTACCCCTCAGCCGCGTGAGGTCGGCGGCGCCAAGCGTCGTGACCTCGACCGGGGTGTCGGTGCCCAACCGGATGCTGCCCCCGGTGATCCGCCCGCCCTCGCGTTCGATCAGGCGCAGGATGGCCAGCGCGGTGGCCGATTTGCCCGAGCCGCTTTCGCCCACCAGCGCCAGGGTTTCGCCCGCGCGGATATCCAGGCTGATGCGTTCCACCGCCTGAAAATGGCCGAAGGCGATGCCAAGGTCGCGAATCGAGAGAACGGGCGCTTGCGGCATCGGAGGATCCTCAGAACGGGGCGAGCGGCGGGGTCCAGCGCGCGGGGCGCGGGGTCATCCGCAACTCGAACGGGTCGCGGCCGTGAACCTGCCAGTGAATATCGGCGCCGAGCTCCAGCATCCCCCAGGCCGCGGCGGGCTCCCCCTGGGTGGTGAAGCTTTCGGTCAGCGACTGCTGGGTCAGGTGGATCACCCCGTCCACTTGTGTGATGGTGTTCCAGTGGACATGGCCGGCAAGGCACACAACCGGGTGCCGCGCGGTGGCAAGGGCCGCCCGGGCGCGCTCTGCCTGCGGATAGGTCGCATATTGCGGGCTGCGCTGGAAATAGTAGTTGCCGGTCTGGGCATGGCCCGACACGGGCACATGGCTGACCACCAGCAACGGCCGGTCGGTGCTGGCCGCGACATGGGCCAGCCACAGCAGATCGGCCTCTGGCAGGTCGAAGCCGCGATAGGCCTCTGTCCGGGTGATCTTCGCCTCCGCCCGCCAGAGCGCGATGCGCCAGCCGCCCGCGTCGATGACCTTTGACACCAGATCCTGCCCGAGGATCTCGGCATTTTCGGCGACGGTCATGTTGTCCCGGTCGTGATTGCCGCAGACATGGTGGATCGGGGCCTTCACCGCCTTCAGCGCGTCGGCAACCTCGCGCGCCAGACGCAGGTCGGTGTCCCGGTCCATGTCCGAGATCCGGTCGCCCAGATCGAGAACGAGGTCGGGCGCCTCTGCGGCCACGAAATCCGCGAAACCGTCGAGCAGCGGCAGCGCCTGATCGCCCCGCTTGGTGAGAGAGGGCGCCCCGTGGTGAATATCGGCAACGATGGCAATACGCATAAGACAGGTCCGTGAGTGGTGGGGGTGGGGCGCGCCCCTTGTGCCTCAGCTTTCGTTGAAGCTGATCGAGCCTGCGCGGAAGTCGAGCACATAGGGGATGTGCCCCGGCTTCGGCGCCCAGTTGACCGACTTGCTCATCGCCCAGCTTTCATAGGGGCGATAAAGCGGCAGAACCGGCGGGTCCTGCTTGATGCGGTCCATCAGCTCGGCATAGGCGGTCTTGCGCGCCTCGACATCCTTGGAGAAGCGGAACCGTTCCCAGATCGCCGCGTAGTCCGCATCGGTGTTGAAGCGGCCTTCGCCCTCGGACGGGCCGTTGGGCGCCCACATCACGCCGAAGCTGCCGAACGGGTCGGCGAAATACATCGGGTTCGACCAGTTGCGCACCATCAGGTTGGGCGACCCGCCGCTCCACGTGGTGGTGACGTTCACGCGGCCGTTGATGCCGACCTCCGACCACATCTCGACGATGGCCTGCGCGGCGAGCAGACCGTTGGTGTAGTAGACCGGGTCGGTGTCGAAGGTGATCTCGAACCCGTCATAACCGGCCTCTTTCAGCAGCTCCTTGGCCCGTTCGGGATCGTATTCGAAGGTGACCAGATCGGGCTGATGCAGCGCGCCCATCTCGGCCATGGTGTGGGTCGAGGGCACGATCGCCTTGCCCAGCCACAGCGCCTCGTTCAGCGTGTCGCGATCCACCGCAAGGCTCATCGCCTGGCGGATGCGCGGGTCGGTCAGCTTGGGGTGGTTCACGTTCATGATCATGACGTGGAAAAGCGCGGTGGCGCTGCCTTCGGTCTTCAGCTTGGGGTCGCTGTTGACCAGCGCCAGTTGGTCAGGCGCGATATTGGTCACGATGTCGGCCTCACCGGTCTTCAGCGCGGTGATGCGGCTGGCGGTTTCCGGCATCCGGCGCACGATGGCGCGTTCCAGCGGGGCCTTTTCGCCCCAGAAATCGTCGAAGCGTTCATAGACCACGCGTTCACCCGGCACGAACTCTGCGACGCTGTAGGGGCCGGTGCCGACGGGGGCGAGGCTGAAGGCCTCGAAATCGCCGTCCTCGGCGACGTCGGGGTCACCCGACAGCGCCTTGGTATAGTCCTCGGGGATGATCATGACCTGCTGAAGGGAGACCAGCGTTTCCCACAGCGGCTCTTCCTTTTCGACATGGATGCGGACGGTGTAGTCGTCCACCTTCTCGGCGCCGGTGAAGTTGGAAAGCCGGTCCTTGGAGCGGACCTTGTAGGGCGGGAAGGTCGCCTGGTACATGCGGTTAAGCGAAAAGACCACGTCATCGGCGGTCATGTCATCGCCATTGTGGAACTTTACGCCCTCGCGCAGTTTCAGTTCCATCGTCTTGGGGTCCACCAGCTTCCATTCGGTGGCCAGCGCCGGGACCCAGACGGTTTCCAGCGTGTCGTGGTCGCGGTCGATCAGCGTGTCGAAGGTGTTGTAGTAGAATTGCGAGCCGACATTGGAATGGTCACGGCCGGGGTCGAGATAGGACGACACATTGGCGGCGCCGACGACGATTTCCTGCGCAAGGCCGGCGGTCGCGGTCAGGGCCAGCGCGGTGGTCAGAAGCAGTTTCTTCATGGTCACTTCCTTTTGGATGGGGGCAATCCGGGCCTTGGGCCTCTGGTTGTTATCTCTCCCGCAGGCGGACATCGGCGCGGTCGCGCAGCCAGTCGCCGAGGATCTGAACGGTAAAGGTGAGAACGACGATCATCATGGCCGGGGCGATGACCGTCCAGGGGGCGTTCGGCATGTAGTCGCGCCCGACGCCCACCATGGAGCCCAGCGTTGCCGTGGGCGGCTGCACGCCGAGGCCGAGGAATGAGAGCGTCGATTCAAGGATCACGATGTTCGACACGGCCAGCGTGAACTGCACGACCAGCGGCGAGACGATGTTGGGCAGGATGTGCCGCCGCGCGGTGTAGAGGGGCGGGGCCCCTGCGGCGCGGGCGGCCTCGATAAAGGGCAGGGTGGTGATCTTGCGCACCTCGGCACGGACGATGCGGGCGTATTGCTCCCACCCGTAGATGCCGAGGATCATCACCATGATCGTCAGGGACGACCCGAAGACCGACAGCAAGAGCAGCGCGATCAGCGTGAAGGGGATGGCGATCTGCGCATCCACCGCGCCCATGATCAGGTCTTCGGTCGCGCCGCGGCGCAGCCCCGCGATCAGCCCCAGCCCACCGCCGATCACCAGCCCGATACAGGCCCCCATCAACGCAAGGGAGAGCGTCAGCCGCAGCCCGAACAGCGTGCGGGAAAACACGTCGCGGCCAAGCTCATCCGTGCCGAGGTAATGGCCCGCCTTGTAGCGGTCGAACCCGATGGGCGGGCGCAGGCGCGAGATCAGGCTTTGATCCACCGGGTCGAACGGCGCGATCAGCGGCGCGGCGGCGGCCAGCGTCAGCAGCACCACGGCAGAGATCAGCGCGACCTTCTGAAAGATGTTGCCCCCCTGCCAGAGCGCGCGCAGGCCAGAGGGTCGAACGGGGGCGATATGATCGGTCACGCTCATCTCAGCCCCGCGCCAGCCGGATTCGCGGATCGGCCACCGCATAGGCGATGTCGGCCGTGGTGTTGATCAGAACCACGGCGACGGAGACCGAGATCACCCCGAATTGCAGCACCGGATAGTCCCGCTCCAGCGCCGAGGCGACGAGCAGGTCCCCGACCCCCGGCCAGGAAAAGATCGCCTCGATCACCACGCTGCCCGCCGCGGCCAGCCCCGCGATCTGCAACCCGACGACCGAGATGATGGTGACAGAGGCATTTCTAAGTCCGTGTTTCAGGATCACCACGGGTTCGGGCAACCCCTTGGCCCGTGCGGTGCGCATGAAGTCCTGCCCCAGCACATCCAGCATCGCGTTGCGGGTGAACCGGGTCAAAGCCGCGATCAGTGCGCCGGACATCGCGATCGTGGGCATGATGAAATGCGCCGCGCTGCCATTGCCCACCACGGGCAGCCAGTTCAACGTGAAGGCAAAGACCAGCACCATCACGATGGCAATGACGAAATTGGGCACGGCGTAGCCGGTGAAGGCCAGCACCATGATCGCCGACCCGATCCAGTGGGTGCGGTAGATCGCGGCAAGGATGCCCAGCGGCATCGACACCGCCAGCGTCAGGCCCAGCGACGCGCCAAGCAGTTGCAGCGAAGGACCGATGCGTTCGGCCACGATCTCTGCCACCGGGCGGCGTTCCAGGAAGGAGATCCCGAAATTTCCCTCGGTCAGGCCGCGCAAGTAGCGCAGGTACTGTTCCCAGATCGAACCGTCGAGGCCGAAATAGGTGATCAGCATTTCGCGGTCTTCGGCGGTCAGCCCCTCGCCCAGAAAGGTATCCAGCGGGCTGCCCGACAGCCGCGTGGCGAAGAACACCAGCGTGACGATCACGAAGAGCGTCACGATCATGCGGAGAAGCGCCCGGGCGACATAGTCGATCATGGCCGCGCCCCGTCCCGGTCGAGATGCAGGAAAGACACGCCGGCGCGGGCGGCGGCCAGTCCGTCCGTCGAAGGATTGTCGCCGACGAAGATCGCCGCCTCGGGCGGTGTGCCCGCCCGGTCGAGCGCCGTTTCAACCAGATAGGCATCGGGCTTGCCAAGGCTGCGATGGCGCAGGCTGGGCAACAGGGCGGTCAGCGCGGCCAGCAGCACGCCGGTTTCCGCCACGGGCGAGCCGTCGCGGCCGGGATGGCTGATATCGGTATTGGCGACCCAGAACTCGTCGGCCCCGGCGATCCGGTCGGCCAGCGGCCCCAGCATGTCTACCGTCAACCGCGGATCGCGGCACAAGACGATGCTGTCGGGCGCATCCTCTGCCAGGACACCCAGCGCGCGGGCCAGCGCCTGCAGCGGCGCGGAGCCCTGAACGGCGATGCGCGAGCTTTCGGTCGCCAGATGGCGGATTGTCTCCTCCCCGGCCAGAACGATCCGCGCGGGCGGAATGTCGAGGCCAAGGGCGCAGAGACGGGCGCTCAGCGTCTCACCCGTGTCGGCGGAATTGTTCGATACGATCCAAAGCCGCTCACCGCAGGCGGCAACGAACCGCGCGGCATCGGCAAAGGCCTGCCCCTGCGCGATCAGGCAGCCGTCGAGATCGCACAGCACGCAATCGAACCCGGCCACGGCGGCGGGGTCGAGCGTGGCGCTCCGCCTGCGGTCCAGCAGGTCTGCATCGGCCGTCATCATCGGCAACATCTCCCTTTCCCGTGACCGCGGTGGGTCACGGAGGTCGGTTCGCGTGGTGCATCGTGTTGAGGGGACAGTCGCGGTTGGCCGTGACACGCCTGTAACAGGGGAAAGCTAGTCTTTCATCTGGTGGTAGAATCGCTTTCATCGGATGAAGTGCCGTGACCCTTAGCCTTGCCGGTCTCGATTATGTGCGCCATGTGGCCGCCGCCGGATCCTATGCCGAGGCCGCCCGGCGCGCGGGCGTGTCGCAACCCGCCGTGGCCCAGCAGATCAAGCGGATCGAGACGCGCTTTGGCGTGAAGCTGTTCCTGCGCCGCCACGGGCGTCTGGTGCCAACCCCTGTCTGCACCAGCCTGTGCGACTCTGCCGAACGCGTCGCGCGAGAGCGGACCGCGGCGGAACGGTTGCTGACCCGCCATACCCTGATCGAGTCCGGCGAGATCTCCATCGGGCTGGGGAACATGATGCCGGGCATGGCGATCATTTCCCATTTCAGCAAGGCCTATCCCTCGGTCCGCCTGCGGGTCGAATCCGGCTCCCATGAACGGATCACCCGTCTTGTGCTGAACCGGGAGGTCGATGTCGGCATCCTCCCCGACGTGCCGCCCGACAGCCGCTTTCGCCGCAAGGTCCTGATCCGGAACGAGGTGATGGCCATCGTGCCCCTGACCCATCGCTGGGCGGATCGCGCAGAGGTCGCCGCCGCCGATCTGATCGGGGAGCGGCTGATTTTCCGCGCCCGGGGGTCATCCACCCAGCGCGCGGCGGATCGGCTGTTCGCCCGGCTGGGCCTTGTGCCGGAGCCCTTCCTGACGCTCGATTCCCGCGATGGCGTCTACGAGGCCGTGGCCAATGGGCTGGGTGTCGGTTTCATCTGGCGCCACGGCACCGGACGGGTGGACGGGGTGCGGCGGCTTCGGATCGCCGAGATGACGGCGGCCAGCGAGGAGTTCGCTTTTGCGCTGGTCGGTGAGGGCAGCGACCTGATCGCGGCATTCTTCGATAGCGCCGCAGCCTGGCGGGCGCGTCAGGGCGACTAGGGGGCGTGAGCGTCGGTATTCGGCGCTCACGCTTGCCGGAAACGGCTGACGTCGACCGCCCTTGGCCTCAGCCCCCCGCCGCGTTGACGGCCGCGCCGAAGTCCTTGGCGGCCTGCAATGTCGCGCGTTCCGCATGGGCAAGGAAATTGCGCTTGATCTCGATCACCACGCGGGTTCCCTGCCGCACGGGCAGCCGGGCGGCCAGTGCGTCGAAATCGACCGCGCCCCAGCCCTTCGGCGCATGCATGTCGCCCACGCCGAAGAAATGCCGCTCCCCCTGATGGGTGTGGGGGAAGGTAGCGGGCACCCCGGCGCTGTCGGAAAAATGGATATGCCCGATCCAGGGTGCGAGAGCCGCACATGCCTCGACCATGTCGAAGGACCACAGAACCGCCCCCTGCTGCGCGTGACTGATGTCGAGACAGGCCATGACCGCGTCGTGGTGCAGCCGCTCCAGTTGCATGGCAAGTTGCCGGGGGTCGAGGGAATAGGACGTCTCTTCCCCCGCGACCACCCGCGCATTGGGCGAGATGTTCTCATAGGCGATCTGCACACCCAGCGCCGCGGCGCGGTCTGCCACGGGGCCCAGCATGTCCAGCTCGAACTGCAGAAGCCCTGCCTGCCGGTCGACCCAGTCCTTCGGGTGGCAGCGGCCGGGATGCAGCACGACGACCCGCGCGCCGATCTCTGCGGCAAGCTCCATCGACACGATGGCCGCCCGCTGCATCGGGTCGGCATGGGTTTCGTCCATCAGGTTGATGGCGATGGGGGCGTGCATCGAATAGCTCAGCGGATGGGCCGCCATGATCTGCCGCAGGGCCTGCACCCGGTCGGGAACCAGCCTGCAGGACACCACCGCGTCAAGGCCAACCGCCGTGATCTCGGCCCCGGTGCAGCCGATTGCGGCCATATGGGACAGGCGCGCGGCCAATCGGTCGAGGTCGCCCTCGGCATAGCCGGTGTTGAACCCGGTGGCGATGATGCGGTCGGTCATGGTCATTGCTCCAGCGAGGGGTCGAGCCGGGCGCGCAGCCAGTCGCCAAGGATCGACATGGAAAGGGTGGTCAGGAAGATCGTCAGACCCGGGATGACGGCCAACCACCACGCGCTGATCAGGTAATCGCGCCCATCGCCCAGCATCTGGCCGAGAGAGGTCAGCGGCGGGCGGATGCCAAGCCCGAGAAAGCTGAGAGAGGTCTCAAAGAGGATCGTGTTGGGGAAGTTGATCGTCAGTTGCACGATCAGCGGCCCCGCGATGTTGGGCAGGATATGCCGGGTGTAGATCCAGCGCGGCCGCGCGCCGAGACCCCGAACCGCCAGCGCATAGCCCTGTTCGCGCGCCGACAGGACCAGCCCACGGGTGATCCGGGCATAGGTCTCCCACCCGTAAAGGGCCATGATCATGACGAAAACGACCATGGAGTTGCCCATGAAGGCGAGGATGGCGAGGGCCACGATGAACCACGGCATGGCGGCCTGGAAATCCACCAGCGCCATGATGACCTCGTCCCAGAACCCGCCCTTGTGGGCCGCGAAAAACCCCAGCGTGATCCCCAGAACCGCACCAAGGCAGGTGCCAAGCAGCGACAACAGCATCGAGGTCTGCGCGGCGACCAGAAGCCGCGACAGCAGATCGCGCCCCAGCGTGTCGGTGCCCAGCGGATGCGCCCATGTCGCGCCGGCCATCGGTACCGGCGGAGTCATGCGGTTCAACAGGTCGACATGGTCGAAGGCATAGGGCTGCAACAGCTTGGCAAAGACCATGATGAACAGCATCGCCGCGATCACGCCCGCGGCCAGCATCACCGCGACCGGCAGGCTCGAGAGAAAGCGCAGCACCGCCCAGCGGCGCCCGGTGACGGCAGAGGTGTCGATCGTGCTCATCTCTGCCGTGTCCCCGCGCCCACGCGGACCCGCGGGTCCAGCCAGCCATAGACCAGATCGACCAGCATGTTGGCCGACACCATGGTGAAGGCCAGCAGGATCATGATGCATTGCACCACGGCCAGATCGCGCGCGGCCACCGCATTGGTCAAAAGCCGCCCGATCCCCGGCCAGGCGAACACCGTTTCGGTGACCACGGCCCAGCCCAGCAATTCACCCACCTTGAAGCCGAGGATCGTGACCACCGGCACCGCGGCATTGGGAACGGCGTGCCATGTCACCCGCCGGGCAGGGCCAGCGCCCTTGGACCTTGCGGTGCGCATATAGGGCTTCGACAACACGTCGATCATCGAGGACCGGGTATAGCGCGCGATCTGCGCGGCAAAGCCGGTGCCCAGCGTCAGGGCGGGCATCACCAGATGCCAGACCGTGCCCGACCCGGAAGATGGCAAGAGCCTCAGGTGCAGCGAGAAGATCAGGATCAGCAGGATCCCCAGAAAGAAGTTCGGCATGGAGAAGCCGAAGACCGCGACGCTCATGATCGCGCGGTCCAGCCAGCTGTCGCGGTAAAGGGCGGCCAGAACGCCCAGCGGCGTGCCGATCACCAGCGCAAGCGTCAGTGCCGTGCCCCCCAGCAATGCCGTTTTCGGCACCCGGTCCCAGACCAGTTGGAACGCGTCCTGATTGTTGCGGAAGGAGATCCCGAAATCGCCCTGCAAAAGCGCGCGGAAATAGTCGACATATTGCGACCAGAGCGGTGCATCGAGCCCCCATTTCGCGCGATAGAAGGCGCGTGTCGTCTCGTCCACGTCATCGGGCAGCAAGACCGTCGTCGGGTCGCCCGAAATCCGCAGCACGAAGAAGACGAACGTCACGACCAGCCACATCGTGACAAGTGCGCGCAAGGACTTGATCGCGGCCCAGCGCATCAGGCGATCTCCTCGATCCGGTGACAGGCGGCGCGGCGTCCGCCGATATCGCGCAGGGGCGGCACCTCGGCCGCGCAGCGTGGCACGGCAAAGGGGCAGCGCGGATGAAAGCCGCAGCCCGACGGCGGATTGGCCGGGTTGGGCGGGTCGCCGATCCGGGGCGCGGCATCGCGGCGGGTGGGGTCGGCCACCGGCACCGCGGCCAGCAGCGCGCGGGAATAGGGGTGCAGGGCATGGGCATAAAAGGCGGTCTTCTCCGCCTCTTCCACGATCCGGCCCAGATACATCACCGCGATCCGGTCCGAGATATGGCGCACGATGCCCAGATCGTGGCTGACGAAGAGATAGGACAGGCGCCGGTCGCGCTGAAGATCCTGCAACAGGTTCACGATCTGCGCCTGGATCGAGACGTCGAGCGCCGAGACCGGTTCGTCCAGCACCAGGATCTCGGGGTCAAGGGTCAGGGCCCGCGCGATCACCACGCGCTGCAACTGCCCGCCGGACAGTTCGTGCGGATAGCGCGCGCCCATCGCCGGAACAAGGCCCACCGCAGCCAGCGCTTCGTCGGCGGCCTTCAGCGGCAGCTTATGAATGCGCAAGGGCTCCTCCACCTGCGCGCGGACGGTCATCCGGGGGTCCAGCGCACCCGCGGCATCCTGATAGACGATCTGGATCCGCCGGCGCATCGCGCGCCAGTGGGCATCGTCCATGTGCAGCACGTCGGTATCGCCGATCTGCACCGATCCGGTATCGGCGGGGCTGAGCCCGACCAGCAGGCGCGCCAGCGTGGACTTGCCGCAGCCGCTTTCGCCGACGATGCCAAGGGTTTCGCCCCGGGCAAGCGTCACGTCGACCCCGTTCACCGCCTGAAAGCGGCGGGCCGGGCGAAACAGCCCCGGCCGCCCGATGGCATAGGACTTGGTCAGCCCATGCGCCTGTAGTTGCGCGGTCATGATGGCACCGTTTCACGATGGGGCTGGGGACTGCCCTGCAGAGCGGGGTGGTGACAGGCGAGCCCGGCAACCGGGTCGGGGTCGTATTGCGTGCAGAAAGCCGACGCGCGGGGGCAACGGGGGGCAAAGGCGCAGCCGGGCGGCAGGGTGTCGATCGGCGGTACCGTCCCCTCGATCGAGGCGAGCCGCGAGCGCGCGCCCTGCGCATCGGGCAGGGCCGCCAAGAGCCCCGCGGTATAGGGATGGCGTGGTCGGGCGAACAGCGTGGTTACATCGGCGGCCTCCACCAGCCGGCCAGCATACATCACCGCGACATGGTCGGCGCGTTGGGCGACAAGGCCCAGATCATGGGTCACGAACAAGACGCCCATCCCGAGGCTATCGCGCAGATCGGCGATCAGGTCGAGGATCTGGGCCTGAAGCGTCACGTCCAGTGCTGTCGTTGCCTCATCGGCGATCAGAACTCGCGGGCTGCCCGCGATGGCAAGCGCGATCATCGCGCGCTGGTTCATGCCGCCGGAAAACTGGTGGGGGTATTCGCGGGCGCGGCGTTCGGGATCGGGCAGACCCACGCGGCCCAGCAGGCGGATCGCCTCTTTCCGCGCGTCGGCCCGGGTGGCACCCTTGCGCAGGCGCACGGCCTCGGCCACCTGCCAGCCGATGGTGCGCACCGGGTTGAGACCGCCGGTGGCATCCTGAAATACGCTGGCCATGGCGCGGCGGCGCAGGGCGCGGGCCTCTGGCACCGACATCTCGCACAGGTTGCGGCCATCCAGCCGGATCGCGCCTTCGGCCACATGGCCGCGTTTGGGAAGCAGTCCCGCGATGGCCAGACAGGTCATCGATTTTCCGCAGCCGGATTCACCGACGAGTGCGAGCGTGCGCCCCGCCTCCACCGCCAGCGATACGCCGCGCACGGGAAACACCGGCTGAAGGCCGGGCCGGTCGATCCGAACGGAAATGGTGTCGACGGACAAAAGCATGGGGGCCTCGGGCAGGGGCGCCGGCCGTGTGGGCCGGCGCGTTGGGCGGATCAGTTGCTGCCGCCGATCTGCAGGTTGTAGGGGCGCAGGTCCATGTAGTAGAGGCCGTAGGGCTTCCACTCGATGTCCTTGCGCATCGCGTAGGTTTCCAGCGGGTTGTACAGCATCGTGCCCGGCGCCTCGTCCATGAAGATGGTCAGCGCGTCGCGATAGGCCTGCTGACGCTCGTCCCAGTCGGTCGAGGCCACGATCACCTCGTGCAGCTTGTTGAACTCTGCCGGGGCCTTCCAGGACCGCGCGGCATCTTCCTTGTTCTTCTGCACCCAGCTGTCGACGCCCCATTGCGGCACGAAGCTGCCCAGCGGGTCGGGCATGCGGTGGGTGTTGGACCAGGGCCGGATATGCACGGTCTGGTTGGGGTCGTTCACCTGGCTCCAGTTCTCGACCGGTTGCAGCTTGACGTTCAGGCCGACCTCTTTCCACATCTGCTGCATCGCCTGCGCGGCCTCAAGGCTCAGCAGGTAATAGTTCAGCGGCAGCTTGTAGACGATCTCCTCGCCGTTATAGCCCGCCTCTTTCAGCAGCGCGCGCGCCTTGTCGGGGTTGTATTCGAAACCGGGGAAATCTTCGATCCACATCACGTAGGACGGAAGCTGGTGCCCGTTCGGGGTATAGTTCTTGTCGGCCCACAGCGCCTTGCGCAGCAGGTCGCGGTCGATGGCCAGCGACAGGGCCTGGCGAACCTCTTTCTTAGCGGTCGGACCGACATTGAAGAAGACCAGCATATGGGTGTTGTCCAGAACGATCTGCTCGACCTTCAGGTCGTCATACCCCTCGATCACCGGGATCTGGTCGGGCGGGATGTTCACGGCGATGTCGTATTCGCCCGAGACAAGACCCGCGATCCGGGCCGACACTTCCGGCACCTCGACGAAGGTCACCGATTTCGCGGTGGGCCTGCCGCCGAAATAGTTGTCATGGGAAACAAGGCGGATGAATTCGCCGTCCACCCATTTATCCATCTTGTAGGGGCCGGTGCCGACCGGGTTGCGCGCGAACGCGTCCTTGCCGACGGTCATGTAGTTCTTGTTCTCGACCACCCAGAAGGCATAGCCGGCAAGACGCTGTTCCAGCAGAACATCGGGTTCTTTCGACACCACGCGGACGGTGTATTTGTCCACCGGTTCGATATGGCTGATCGTCAGCATGAAGCGGCGGGCGGCACCGATCAGAGGGTCATAGCCGTGGCCGCGCCCCGCGTTGAACGAAAACACCACGTCGTCAGAGGTCAGTTCCGACCCGTCGTGGAACTTCACGCCTTCGCGCAGTTTCAGCTCCAGCGTGCGGTCGTCGATGCGGGTCCAACTTTCGGCAAGGCTGGGTACCAGCTTGGACGCCGTGCCCGATCCATCGGCCAGGAAATCCCGGCGGATCAGGCTGTCGAACATCGAATAGGTGATGCGGACGGCGACATTGCCCATTTCCTCGATCCCTTCGAGGCTGTCGGGCAGGTTGTTCACGGCGACGACAAGGTCGGGGCGGCGGTCCTGCGCCTGCGCGGGGGCCGTGGCCGACAGGGCCAGGGCGAGCAGGGCAAGAGCGGCAAGAATGCGTTTCAGCATCGGTCACTCTCCGGGTCATGACAGGGTCTTCCTGTCCACCTGTCCTGCGCGCTGATGGCAACGCGGGTATGGCGGCGGCATGACGCTTTCATTGACGTTTCTTGACTGCTTGGTGACAGCCGCGGGGACGGTTCCGGGCTTTTCAGGCACTTGCAGGCCGTCGCCATGGGGGGCGGCGTTTCGGATCTGCCGCTGGTTGTCGGATTGGCCCATGTTCGCCCGACGTGGCCGCGCATGTCGTCTTTGCCGGAATGTCACGCAGACGTCGCAGCGCTGTTGCGGCCCGCCGCTAACCGGAACGCCTGATGTCTGAAGGAGCCCTGCGATGACCCTGCCCGTGATCGGTGCCTGCCTCGGCGTGCCGGACCTGCCCCCCTATCTGAACTGGCTGAAGGAGAAGGACCGCGATCTGGAATTGCAGACCTTCCACAAGCCGGAGGTTTTGTCGGGCGACTGGCAGCCCCTGGCCGAAGAGGCCGTGCGCCTTCTGGACGGCCATGCCGGGCGGCGGGGCATCCACGGGCCGTTCTGGGGCTTCGTCGTCTCCAGCCCCGACCCCGAGATTCGCGCGGTCGTCGCCAGGCGGATGGATCAGGGGCTGGATATCTGCGCGGCGGTGGGCGCGACGCAGATGGTCGTCCACTCCCCGATCCGGGCATGGGACAACCAGAATTTCGGCGACAAGCCAGATGCGTTTGACGACATGGTGGAGCGTACCCACCAGACGCTGGGCGCCGCCGTGGCCCGCGCCGCCGATCAGGGCGTGGTTCTGGTGGTGGAGAATATCGAGGATATCGATCCAGAGCACCGCAAGACGCTGGTCGAAAGCTTCGGCTCTGACGCGATCGCGCTGTCGATCGACACGGGGCATGCGCATTATTCCCACGTCACCAACGGTGCCCCGCCGGTGGATTACTACGTGACCTCCGCCGGCGACCGCCTGCACCATGTCCATTTGCAGGATGCGGACGGCCATGCCGACCGGCACTGGGCACCGGGCGAGGGCACCATCCTGTGGACATCGGTGTTCCGCGCGCTGGGCACGCTGTCCAGCAATCCGCGGCTGGTACTGGAGTTGCGCGACAAGGCTCGCATCCCCGCGGCCATGGCCTATCTGGCGGCGGAAGGTCTGGGCCAATGAGCGACCGGCTGAAGCTGATCGTCCTCAGCGATCTGCATCTGGTGCCCGAGGGGCAGCTTTCCCACGGGCTCGACACCGCCGACCGTTTGCGCGCCGGGATCGCCGCGATCAACGCCCGCCACGGTGATGCCGATTGCGTGGTTCTGGCCGGCGATCTGGCCGACCTGGGGGAGCGGGCGGCCTATGAGCGCTTGCGCGATCTGCTGGCCGATCTGACCGTGCCCTCTGTCGTGACCATCGGCAACCATGACGACCGCGCGGCTTTTCTGGAGGTGTTCGGCCAGGACGCGGCGGCAGCGACCGGGTTCGTCGATGCGGTTCGGGACATCAGGGGTCAACGGCTGATCGTGCTGGACAGCGAGGGTGGCAAGGACGGTGCAGGGCGGCTGGAGCCGATCCAACTGAACTGGCTGCGCGACCGTCTGGCAGAGGCCGCGGACCGGCCGGTGATCGTGATCCTGCATCACCATGCCAACCCGCTGTCGACCGCGGTGGATCGGATCATCCTTGAAAACGCCAAGGCCCTTGTCGACGTGCTGAAGACCCACCCGGATATCCGGCAGGTCATCGCGGGCCATGTGCACTATACCTCCACCGCGCTTTGGCACGGGGTGCCGTTCACGACGCTGGCAGGCAGCCACTACAATGTCACCATTCCGCTGGCGCCGGGCGTGGCGGTGCATCGTCTGGACGGGCCCGCGCAGATGGCCGTTGTGCTGTCCGATGCCGACCAGACGCTGGTTCATTTCGACAACTACATCGACGGGCACGGCGTGATCTCGGTCGTGGCGCCGAAGGCTGCCGAAAAGCTTGCGCCGGTGTCAGGTTAGCAGCCGGAGCGGGTCGAACCGGTGCATGGTTTCGAACTGGCAGAACGCGATGGGGCCAAGGGGGACGGTGCCCATCGCGGGGGCGAGGCCCGCGAAGATCTCCTCGCATAGATCCACGATGGCGCTGGCCTCGTCGGCATTGAACCAGCGCAGGGGATAGGCGAGTGTAATGTGAAAGCGGTACCGGTCGTGATCCGGGCGGCGCAGATGCAGCGCGGCGCTCATCCGGTCGCGGGCCGCGCGCATGGTCCGCAGGTCCGGCGCGGTCGCACCGGTCACGCTGATGGCGAAGCCCGCGAAAAGCTCCAACGGGCTGATCGTGAAGCGCTGCGGCAGGTCGCAGGCGGCAAGGGCGGTTTCAAAGTGCTGCGTCACATCCCCAAGCGGGGTGCCGAGTGACAGGTCCGCGGGCCAGCGTTCCGGCACCCGGTGGGCGTCATTCACGCCCTCGAAAACCGTCATGTGAAAGCTGGCTGGTGGCAGGAAGGCAAAGCTGTCCGCCAGCGGCCCGGACCGCAGTTGCGCCTGTGCATGCGTAACGGCGGCATGGGCGGCGCTCTGCGGGTCGAGGTGGCAGAGCGTCGTGTTGCCGGGAAAGGGCAGGGGCGCGCCGTCGGGGGTGAACTTCTCACCCAGATGGCGCGGGCGGACGGCCCCCTCGGCCATGCCGCCGGTCAGGTAGGTCAGGGCAGCGTCGCGGCCCAGGGCCATGTCGGGCGCATTGGTCATCGGCGAAGCCTCCATTGGGTTTTGGGCCGCAGGATCATGATCGCCAGCGCGGCGGTCGCGGCCAGCCCCGCGGCCCCGAAGATCAGGCCGGTGGCGCGCAGCGAAGTATGTTCCGCCGCCAGCCCGAACAGGAAGGCGCCGAGCGCCGGGCCCACGCGGAACACGATGGTGTAAAGGCTCAGCACCCGGCCCAGCCGTTCCGGCGGCGTCTGGATCTGCACGAAGGCCAGCGCGGCGATGTTGGAGGACGACATCGCAAGCCCGTGCACCACCAGCACCAGCAGCGCCAGCGCGAACGGGCCGGTCAGCACGAAGACCGGCAGGCTGAGCGCGAACAGCGCCGACATGATGAGGATCTGGCGCAGGGCCGCCTGCGGCTCCCGCGCTTTCGACAGCGCCAGCGCCCCGATGATGGCGCCCAGCCCCAGTGCGGCGTTCAGCGCGCCCAGCCCGGCCTCCCCCATGCCGAAGGCGAGTTCCGAGAACGCGGGGAAAAGCTCTGACGTGGGGCGGATCAGCGCGCCCTGGGCGAATTGCAGCAGGATCACCCCAAGAACGGCGGGCGTGGCCATGACCGCGCGATAGACCGCGGCGGTCGAGACGGGCGGGCCCGGCTGGTGGACCGGCCCCTGCCGCGGGACATGGCGGATCCGGTAAAGCTGCACCGCCAGCGCGGCAAATCCGAGCGCGGACAGGCCGAAAACCACCGCCTCATGCGCGACGACCAGCAGACCGGCGGCGAGCGCAGGGCCCACGAAACGCGACAGGTTGAACCCGGTGGAATTGACGGCCAGTGCCGTGGGCAGCAACGCCCGCGGTACCAGCCACGAGGCCATCGCCAGCCGGGCGGGCAGGATCGTGCCGGAAATCGCCCCAAGCAGCGTCATCGCCGCCAGAAGGCTCCACCGGTCAAGCCATCCGGTGGCCGCGCCCACGGTCAGCGCGGCGGACAGCCCCGCGATCAGGACCTGCCCCCAGAACATCACCCGCGTGGCCGGGTGACGGTCGGCCAGCGCCCCGCCCCAAAGCGCGGTCAGGATCGAGGGGAACAGTTCGGCAAAGGCGATCAGGCCCAGCCACGCCTCTGACCCGGTGATTTCCCAGGTCAGCCAGCCGATCGCGATGCGCTGCATCCAGAAGCCGGTGGTCATGACGATATTGCCCGCCTGATAGGTGGCGAACGGGCGGATCGCGAAAACCTGCGACAGGTCGCCCGCACGGGCGCGGGCAGAGGTGAGGATCGGGGCGCGCATGGGCGTTATTGCTCGGGCGGGTCGGGAACACGGTCCCGGTGCCCGCCCGCACCGGGAAAGCCGTCAAAGCGGGGCGAGATCGACGAAGATCGGCTGATGGTCCGATCCTTGCGCCGTCTCTCCGATCCGCATGGCCGTGATACAGGGCGCAAGGTTCGCCGTCACGAAGCAATGGTCGATCCGGCGTGGCGCGCGGCCCTCCCGCGGCAGGGTGTCGCCGGCGGTCTCGTCATGGCCGGCCAGAACCCAGGCATCGGCCAGCCCGTGGGCCCGGATCGTGCGGCCGTGCATGGCCGACACATCGCCCAGAAGTGCGGTGTAATCAGGGTTGTCCGGCGCGAAGTTCATGTCACCCATGACGATGGCGCGCATCGGTTGCGGCGGTTCGGGATGGCGCATCCATTCGGCCGATTTCAGGGTGCCGCCCCAGCTTGCGCCGCGTTCATGGCCACGCAGCATCAGGTCGCGCATATACGCGATCTGGCCGCGGCGCGTATCGGTCGAGATATGATCGAGATGAACCGAGCAGAAGCGCAACGGGCCATGGGTCGGCGTGTCGATCACGGTTTCGACCAGCGTCCGTTGCAGGTGGAACTGGTTCAGCAGCGCGATCTTCGGCAGCGTGTGGTTGATCGAGGACAGGATCGGCCAGCGCGACAGCACCATGTTGCCGAATTGCTGGCGGCGGTGGAGCGGCTTGCCATCTACGATCTCGGACGCATCCACGTCGATGCCCGGGCCGTAGACCCAGTGCATATGGGGCAGGCGCGCCGCGATCTCGGCCACCTGGTCACCGGAATTCCGGGCAAGGTTGTGGCGTTCGACCTCCTGCAAGGCGATCAGGTCGGCGGGGCCTTGTCCCTCGTCCAGATCCGCGACGATGCGGTCAAGGTCCACGCGGCCGTCCTTGCCGGTGCCGTACTGAATATTGTAGCTCGCCAGACGCAGGGTCATTTCATCACCGCCATTTCGGGTGTGCGCGATCCGATGCGGGCGCCACGAATACGCTGGCCGGTTTCGCCGTCGAAAAGATGCAGGGCCGCGGGGTTGATCGCGATGCCCACCGGTTCGCCTTCGCGCAGGCGGCGCTTGTCCTGGGCGACCACGCTGACCGGCATTTCCTCAAACCGCAGGTGATAGACGCGGCCCGCGCCCAGTTCTTCGTAGAATTCGAACGCGGCATCGAAACTGCCCGCCCGCGGTGCGGTCAGGCGCAGGGTTTCGGGGCGCAAGCCAAGCTGGACAAGCTGCCCGGCGCGGCCCCGCGCGGCCTCGGGCCCGATGGAGATCCGCGTGCCATTGCCCAGCACGACGGCAGGCGCGTCTTTCGCGATCTGACCGGGCAGGATGGTCATGGCGGGTGAGCCGATGAAGCCCGCGACATAGGTGGTTGCGGGCGTGTCGTAGACCTCTTCCGGGGTGCCGACCTGATCGACGGTGCCCTTGTTCATGATCACCAGCCGGTCGGCCAGCGTCATGCCCTCATGCTGGTCATGGGTAACGAAGACCGAGGTCGCGCCGATCCGGTTGTGGATCGACCGGATTTCGTGCCGCATCTGGACGCGCAGCTTGGCATCGAGGTTGGAGAGCGGTTCGTCGAACAGGAACACCCGCGGTTCGCGGATGATCGCGCGGGCCATCGCGACGCGCTGGCGCTGACCGCCCGAGAGTTCCCCCGGCTTGCGGTCCAAGAATTCCGTCAGCCCGACGCTGGCGGCGGTGGCCTCTACCCTGGCGCGGCGTTCCTTCGTCCGCAGGCCCGCGACCTTCAGCGCATAGCCGATATTGCCCGCCACCGTCATGTGCGGGTAAAGCGCGTAGTTCTGAAACACCATCGCGCAGCCCCGCTGACGCGGTTCCAGATCGTTGACGACCTGCCCGGCGATGGCGATCTCACCCGAGGTGACTTCCTCCAGCCCCGCGATCATACGCAGAAGCGTGGACTTGCCGCAGCCCGAGGGGCCCAGGATGACGACGAATTCGCCATCGGCGATGTCGAGGTCGACCCCGAAGATGACCTCTTCCTTGCCATAGCTCTTGCGGACGTTTCGGATCGAGATGTCGGCCATCGGTATTTCCTATTTCTCTGTGCTGATCAGGCCGCGGACGAACCAGCGCTGCATCAGGATCACGACAAGGATCGGCGGGATCATCACGATCAGCGTGCCGGCCATCGCCACATGCCATTGGGGGATGTCGCCGCCGGTGGTGTTCTCGTCCGGCACAAGGCGGCCGAGTTCCACCGCGACGACGCCGTAATTCGGGTCGGTCGTGATCAGGAGCGGCCAGAGATACTGGTTCCAGCCGACGACGAACATGATCGTGGCAAGTGCGGCCATATTCGTCACCGACAGCGGGATCAGGATATCGCGCAGGAACCGCAGCGGCCCCGCGCCGTCCATCTTGGCAGCCTCCACCAGTTCATCGGGGATGGTCAGAAAGAACTGGCGATAGAGGAACGTCCCCGTGGCCGTGGCCACCAGCGGCAGGATCAGCCCGGTGTAGGAATTCAGCAGGTTCCATTCCAGCGCGACCTCGATCCCCGATGCCTTTTCCAGCAGCCAGGACAGGCCGCTTGCATCAAGGATGGTCTGAAAGGGCGTCAGCGCGTTGGCCGCAACCGCATAGGTCGGTACGATCCGCACCTCCAGCGGTAGCATGAGCGTGATGAACACCGCCCAGAAGATCGGCATCCGCAGACGGTGGTTGAAGAACACGATGCCAAAGGCCGTCATCGCAGCGATCACGATCTTGCCGACCACGACCCCGGTGGCCACGATCAGCGAGTTGACGAACTTGGTCCGGAAATCGCGGCTGATCCAGGCCTCTTGCAGGTTCACCCAGAACTGGTCGCCGAACCACAGTTTCGCGGGGATGGAGTTGACATCCTGCAACGTCTGGCTGGCCGCGACAAAGACCAGATACATCGGGAACAGCAGCAGCGCGAGCCCGAGAAACAGGATCGCATGGGTCGCGATGTTTAGTGCCGGTGTGCGTTCGATCATGGCCCGCGCCCCTCAGCGATAATGAATCCGGCGTTCCACGTAGCGGAACTGCACGAAGGTCAGCGCCATCACCATCAGCATCAGGATGATCGATTGCGCGGCCGCGCCGGAATAGTCCTGCCCCTCGAACCCGTCGGAAAAGATCTTGTAGACCATCAGGTTCGTGGCCCGCGCCGGGCCGCCCGCGGTCATCGTGTCGACGATGCCGAAACTGTCGGTGAAGCTGTCGGTGATGTTGATGACCAGCACGAAAAAGAAGGTCGGCGCCAGCAACGGCAACTGGATGTCGCGCATCCGCCGGGTGACGCCCGCGCCGTCCATCGCCGCGGCCTCGGTCAACGCGCGGGGGATGGATTGCAGCCCGGCAAGGAAGAAGATGAAGTTGTAGGCGACCTGCTTCCACGCGCCCGCGATGACGATCATCGTCATGGCATGGCTGCCGGTCAGGATCGGATCCCAGAAACCGGGAAAGGCCGCGTTCAGGTAGGACATCACCCCGGCCGAGGGGTTGAAGATATAGCGGAAGGCCAGACCGACCGCGGGCGCCGCGATCGCATAGGGCCAGATCATGCCCACGCGCATCTGCTTGTGCCCTTTCAACTGCCGGTCCACGAACAGGGCCAGGATCAGCGCCATCCCGATGGCCAGCGCCGTTGTCCCCAGCGCATAGACGACCGACACGCGGATCGACTGCCAATACAGCTCATCGGAGAAGATGTTGTTGAAATGGTAGAAGCCCGCCCATTCGTTGCCGCCGCCCCAGGGCTGTTCGAAGGTGAACGCCCAGAACAGCGCCTGCGTGGTCGGCCAGTAGAAGAAGACGAAGATGATCAGAAGCTGCGGCGCCACCATCAGGGCCGCAATCCAGTTGTTCTTGAAATAGGCGCGTCGCATCGGATCGGTGCTTTCGGAAAGACAAGGGCCGGCCCCGCAGGGACCGGCCCGCATCAGGTCAGGATCAGTAATCCTTGCCCTGATAGGTGCGTTCGAAGTTGCGCAGCACCTTGTTGGAGCGGCGAACGGCAGTATCCAGCGCCTCTTGCATGGTCTTCTGGCCGGCAAAGGCGGCTTGCACCTCGTTCGTCCATTCCTTGCGGGCCTGGATGAAACCGCCAAGGCGCAGACCTCGGGTCAGTTCGGTCGGTTCGGTGAAGGTCAGCGACTGGATCGCGACCTCACGGCCCTTGTAGGGGGCGTTGTCGTAGAAGCCCTTGGCCACCAGCGCGTCATAGCCGGCCTTGGTCACCGGGATATAGCCGGTCTTGGTCGACCAGAATTCTTCCGACTCCGGCGTGGCAAGGAATTTCAGGTATTCGGCTGCACCGCGATACTCATCCTCGGACTTGCGCGACAGAACCCAGAGCGAGGCACCGCCCACCACGGTGTTGGTGCGCTCATGCCCTTCGTAAAGCGGCAGCATGGCGACGGTCCAGTTCATCGCGTCGTCGGCGGTGTTGTGGATCGTCTGGTGCCCGGCGATGGAGCCGAAATAGAAGCTGCACTGCCCCTTGGCAAAGCTGTCGCGCGCGTTCAGGCCGCCCTGCGTGGTCCGAATTTCCGACAGGCCCTCTTTGTACCAATCCAGCAGGTTCTGCATGTGCTTGGCATGCAGCGTGGTGTTGTAGACATATTCCGCGTCCAGCCCGTCATAGCCGTTGTTCCTGGTGGCCACGGGGATGTTGTGGGCCATCGAGAACTGCTCCAGATCGACCCAGGTCGACGGGGCATAGGCATAGGCGCATTTGTCGGGGTTTGCGGCCTTCAGGGCGCGCAGGTCGGCCTCGAACTCTTCCCAGGTGGCGGGCGGGTGGTCGATGCCGGCGGCGTTCAGGTCGTCGATGTTGTAATACATCACCGCGGTGGAGGAATTGAACGGCATCGAGTAGAGTTCGCCCTCGGACGAGGCGTAGTAGTTCGAGATGCCGGGGAAGTAGTTCGACCAGTCGATGTCGATCCCGAAATCGGCCATCATCTGCTGCACCGGGTAGAACTCGCCCGACAGCATCAGGTCGGCGGTGCCGGCATCGTAAGACTGCACGATGGTCGGGTGCTTGCCCGCGCGGAAGGCGGCGATGGTGTTCTGCACGGCCTGCGCATAGCCATCCTGGCCGACGCAGACGATTTCATAGGTGTCCTGGCTGGCGTTGAACCGGTCGCAGGTTTCCTGCACGACGGTGCCCAGATACCCGCTGAGACCGTACCAGTATTCGAACTTGATCTTGTCGGCCTGGGCGGCGGTGGCAAGGCCCAGGGTCGCCGAGATGGCAGTGATGGCGATGGACGCACGGGTCATTCTGATCCCTCCTGTTTGGCGCGACGGCTAGGGCTCCTTAAGCCGGTGACGTAACGGCCCGCGCTCAGCGGTGTTACGGAATCCTGAAGAAAATGAATCGCGGATATGTCGCGGGACACGGGCGCCCATGACGGGGTGACACGCCCGTCACCGCCTGCGATCCCGCAAAGGGCCGTCTTCTTGACCCGCGGCGTGCCATCTGAAAAGCGGGTCGGGCGCGGCCGGTTCCCTCGACAGTCTGCCGGTTCTGCGCGATACCCAGAGGCGCGGCACAGGAGGGCCGAACCACATGACCGACAGCCTGACGCTTCTGGGCGTGAAGGGCGGTCCGGCGATCCGGCCGGGCTCCAACATGCCGACATCGATCCTGCTTCGCCTTGGGGGGCGGACAATCCTTGTGGATGCGGGGCTGGGCGCAACCCGCGCGGTCTGCGATCAGGGTGTCAAGCTGACCGAGATCGACATGATCCTGATCACCCATCTGCATTCGGACCATTACCTGGAACTTGGTCCGCTCCTGCACACCGCGTGGACGGCGGGGCTCAACCGTCCGGTCCCGGTCTACGGGCCCGCGGGCCTTGGGGCCTATTGGCGCGCGTTCCTCGACTCGATGGCCTTCGATATCGAATTGCGGATCGAGGATGAGGGCCGGCCCGACCTCGCGGGCCTGATCGCGCTTCGACCGCTGGCGGAGGGGGAGCTGGAGGGTCCTTGGGACGGGCTTGCCGTGACCGCGCTCTTGAACGACCACCCGCCGATCAAAGAGAGCTATGCGTTGAAGTTTCAGGCCGGGGGCAAGTGCGTTGTGCTGTCGGGCGACACCGCGTTCCTGCCCGCGATGATTCCGTTTGCCCAAGGGGCCGATATCCTCGTCCACGAAGCGATGCTGCTGGAGGGGGTGGATGCACTCGTCGCAGCCGTGCCGAACGGGGGGGAGCGTCTGCGCCATCACATCATCCGCAGCCACACCACCGCCGAAGACGCCGGCCGCGTCGCTGCCGAGGCCGGGGTCGGGCACCTTGTGCTGAACCATTTCGTGCCGGATGGGCTGCCGGGCTTTGGCGAAGAACGCTGGCAGGCCGCCGCGCGCACGACATGGGACGGGCCGCTGACGATCGGGCGCGACGGTCTGACGCTCTGCCTTTGACGGTGCGGTCCGCCCTTTCTTTTCCGCGCGCAATCGGGCTACGGTCCGCGCGATGGTAGACACGGTCGACATTGCAGTGATCGGAGGCGGGATCGCCGGGCTGTCGGTCGCGGCCGAACTTGCCCCGCATGCCCGCGTCACCGTGCTTGAGACCGAGGACCAGCCCGGGTACCACGCGACGGGCCGTTCCGCGGCGATCTTTGCCCATAACTACGGCGACGGGATGATCCGGGCGCTGTCCGCCTGGTCCGAAGGGCAGTTCGCAAGCGAGGTGCTGAGCACGCGCGGCCTGATACGGGTCGCGACCGCGGCGCAGCGGGACCGTTTGCGCGCGCTTTACGAAGATATGCGGCACGACACCCCCCTCGATTGGCTGGAGGCCGATGCGGTCGCCGCGGCGGTGCCCCTGCTGCGGCAAGGCCATGCCGATTGCGCGTTTCGAAACCCGTCCGCGGCCGACATGGATGTGGGCCAGATCGTGGCCGACTATGCGCGCGGGATTCGGGCCGCCGGCGGTACGCTCGGCACGGGCTTTCGGGTGGCAAGCGCCCGGCGGGCCGACGGCGTCTGGCGTGTCACCAGCGAAAAGGGCGCCGAGGTCGCGGCCGCCATCGTCGTGAATGCCGCGGGTGCCTGGGCGGATCAGGTCGCCGCCATCTTCGACATGCGGCCCTTGGGTCTGGTGCCGAAACGGCGCAGCGCCGTGACGTTCGATGCGCCGCCCGGAACCGATTTGCGCGCGCTTCCGATGATCGTGGATGCGGATGAGCAGTTCTATCTCAAGCCCGAGGGGGGCGCCTGATGGCCTCGCCCTGCGACGCCACCCCCGCCGCGCCGGCCGACTCCCGCCCCGAGGAGCTGGATATCGCGATTTGCCTAGACCGGATCGAAACCGCGTTCGACATTCCGTCCCCCCGGCCGCGCGCGACTTGGTCGGGGCTGCGAACCTTTGCGCCCGACGGCCATCCCGTCTGCGGCTGGGATCCGGACGTGAGCGGCGCCTTCTGGCTGGCAGGGCAGGGGGGCTATGGCGTCCAGACCGCACCCGCGCTTGCCCGGATCGCGGCAGACGCGCTGCTGCGCCGCACCGATTGCACCCCGATCCCGCGGATCGCGCCCAACGCGCTGGCGCCATCGCGGTTCGGACAGGGCGCATAAGCACAATGACCAACAGGGAGACGACGTCATGCTGACCCGAAAACTCGCCGCGTGGACTGCGGCGCTGATGCTCGCAGCCGCCCCGGCGCTGGCCGACTGGGCCCCGGACGGGCCGATCACGCTCTGGGTCGGTTTCGGCGCGGGCGGCGAGACCGACACGCTCGGCCGGTTGCTGGCGCAGGAAATGTCCCAGACTTCGGGCTGGGATATCGTGGTCGAGAACAAGCCCGGCGGCGGTGGCATGGCGATGTTCACCCAGCTTGCCGTGGCCGAACCGGACGGCCAGACGCTGGGCATGGGTGTGACGATGCCGGTTCTGGTGAACCTCACCTTGCGCCCGGACGAGGTGCCCTTCGACCTCGACAGTTTCGACTATATCGGCACGGTCGCGCTGGCGCAGGTGGGGCTGATCGCCCGGGCCGACGCACCCTATGACACGCTGGCCGAACTGGTCGAGTGGTCCAACCAGAATGGCGGCGCCACGGTCGGCTTCGACGCCAAGCCGCAGGCCCTGCTGATCCGTTTCGTGAATGCGCAGTCCGGGTCCGAGATGCGGCTGGTGCCGATGCAAAGCTCGGCCGAGGAATTGCAGAACGTGCTGGGCGGCCATGTCGACGCGGCGTTCAACGCGGGCGCCCACATCCCCTCGCTGGAACAGGGCGATGTCAAGATGCTGGCCTCGGCCAATGCCCAGCGGCACAGCTATGCCCCCGATGTCGCCACCGCGCAGGAACAGGGCTATGACATCTTCGTCGACCCGTGGTTCTACGTCGCCGCGCCGAAGGGATTGCCCGAGGACGCGCTGGCGGCGCTTGCCGGCGCGATGCGGGACGCCCTGGCCTCGGACGCGCTGAAACAGGCCATCGGCGCGACCATGCATACCGAGCCGTCCGACAAGGGGCCCGACGCCACCCGCGCCATGCTCGGGGACGGTCTGAAGAATGTCGGCACGCTCTTCGCGCAGTAATCCCGGCGAAAGCCGGACCAGCGACCGCCTGATTGGGGCGGTCGTCGTGGTTTTCGCGCTGCTGCTGTGGCGCGTGGTGATCCCCGATCAGGTGGATACCGCCGACTATGGCTGGATGCGGCCCCGGACCCTGCCATTGATCCTTGCCGCCGCGCTGGCGATAGGCGGGGCGCTGCTGGTGGCGTTTCCGACCGCGCGACCTGTCACCGCCAGTGCGGGACCGGCGCTGCGGCTGGGCGGCGTTCTGGTGCTGGCGGCAGCCGGTGCCTGGGCGATCGGGACGTTCGGTTTTGTCGCATCGGCCTGGGGCGTCGCACTTGGCCTGTCCCTGTTGCTGGGGGAACGGCGCTGGGCGTGGCTCGTCGGCGTCTCGGTTGCCGTTCCGGCGGCGATCTGGCTGACCGTGTCCGTACTCCTTCACCGTCCGCTGCCCTGAGGACCCTGCCTTGCCTCCCATCGATATCGTCCTTGCCGGCCTGACCGACGCGTTCACCCTGACCGACCTGTTCTTCGTCGCCCTTGGGGTGGTTATCGGTCAGGTGGTGGGCGCGATCCCCGGCATCGGTCCGGTGATGGCGATGGCGATCGCGATACCCTTCACCTTCACGCTCGACCCGCTGGTGGCGATTTCGTTTCTGGTCGGCATCAACAAGGGCGGGCTGTTCGGCGGGGCGATCCCGGCGATCCTGATGAACACGCCGGGCACGCCCGACGCCGCGGCCACGGCGCTGGACGGGCATCCGCTGGCCCGCGCCGGCCGGCCGCTCAAGGCGATGAAGATGGCTCTGTTTTCCAGCGTCACGGGTGACACGATCAGCGATATCGTCCTGATCCTTGCCGCCGCACCGCTGGCCGCGCTTGCCCTGAAGGCCGGCCCGGTCGAGGTTCTGGCGGTCCTCGTCTTCGCCTTCGCGGTGATGTCCGGGCTGGTCGGCGACTCGCTGGTCAAGGGGCTGATCGCGACCGCGGCGGGATTGCTGCTTGCGACGGTGGGGCTTGACCCCGAACAGGGCAGTCCGCGCTTCGATTTCGGCCATTTCGAGCTGTATGACGGTGTGTCGCTGGTGGCCGTCGCGGTCGGCATGCTGGCGGTCGCCGAGATCTTGCGCCGGATCGCCGAGGCCGTGAGCCTCGGCCGCCCGCCAGAGCCCGCCGCGGCACCCCAGACCGGCGGCGCCGCGGACCGGAAGGTCAGCCTGCGCGAATATCTCTCCTGCTGGCGGGAACTGCTGCGGGGGGCGGCCATCGGTACCGGGCTCGGCGCGCTGCCGGGGTTGGGCTCCACCGCGGCCGCTTTCATGAGCTATGCTGCCGCCCGCAAGACCGCGCCGGGCGACGTGCCGTGGGGTCAGGGCAATCTGCGCGGGATCGCGGCGACCGAGGCCGCGAACAGCGCCGTGATGGGCGCCAACCTTATCCCGCTGCTGGGCATCGGCATCCCCGGGTCGATTTCTGCCGCGTTGCTGATCTCGGCCTTCATGATTCACGGCATCCAGCCCGGGCCGCTGTTGTTCGAAACCCAGGCGCGGCTGATCTACGGGCTGTTCGGCGCGATGCTGATGGCCAATCTGTGCAATCTGGTCATCGGCCAACTGAGCCTGCGGCTCTGGTCCCGCGTGGTGGGCGCGCCCGAAAGCCTGATCCTGCCATCGGCCTTTCTGGCCTGCGTGACCGGTGTCTACCTGTCCACGGGCGGCATGTTCGGCGTCTGGATGATGCTGATGGCGGCCGGGCTGTCCCTGGCCATGACGGCAACGGGTTTTCCGGTCATCGTCTTCGTCATCGCGTTCTTCCTGGGCGAGCGGTTCGAGCGCGCCCTGTCGCAGTCGCTGACGATCCTGAACGGCGACCCCGTCGCGCTTCTCGACCACCCGGTTGCCATCCTGCTGATCCTCGGCGCCGTTCTGGCGGCGATCCGCATGCGCCGCGGTCTGGGCCGGGGCAGCGCGCCCGAGCGGTAGCGCCATCGGCCTAGATGTTCAGTCCGCGTCCGGCGAAAGGTCAGGACGACTGGCCCCGATCCGCCGGCATCGTCTCGATCCAATGGCCGGCGATATCCCCGGCACGGGCAAGCCAGATGCCGTCCCTTGCGCTTGCGATCCGGGTCAGGGCGCGCCGCAGGTGGCGCAGCCGGAACGGTTGCCCGACGATGTAGGGATGAAGCGCGATCCCCATAACAAGGCTTTGCTGCGCGGACTGTTCCAGCATCTCGTCGAAGGTATCGACGATCATGTCGGCGAAGTCTGACGCGCTGTCCTTTCGCGCGACGATGGCGGGGATGTCGTTCACTTCCTGCGGGTATGGCAGGCTGAGAAGCGGCCCGGCCCGCGTCGTCATCCAGACCGGCTGATCGTCCATGCACCAGTTGAGCGTATAGCGGTACCCCGCCTCGGCCAGCAGATCGGGGGTAACGGCGCTTTCGGCGATCCACGGGCTAAGCCACCCCTTGGGTGCCATACCTTCCGCGGTGCGGATGGTGTCCGTGGCCTCGGCGATCATGGCGCGCTCCTCGGCCTCGGACATCGTGCTTTGCCGTTCGGAGTTGGTGCGCCCGTGGCCCGCGACCTCGTCCCCCCGGGCCCGGAATGCGGCCATCAACTCGGGCGCGTAGCCATACATCGCGCTGTTGGCCAGCACCGTCACCGGGAACGAAAGCGCGTCGAACATCTCAAGCATGCGCCAGGCCCCGACCCGGTTTCCATAGTCGCGCCAGGCATAGTTCAGAACATCGGGGGGCGGCCCGCCCGGGGCGAGTTCGGCGCCAAGCCCCTCACCGAATGCGAAATGTTCGAGGTTCAGCCCGACATAGACCGCAAGCCTTTTGCCGCCGGGCCAGACGATATCGGGGCGCCGGGTGATCGGCACATAATCGTAGCGCCCGTGCCCCGGCAGGGTCATAGGGGCGCCTCTGCCAGACCGGCGCGGTGCAGCAGGATCTCGGCACTGTCGTTCCAGACCTGGGTTTCGCGGATCAGCCCGTCTTTCAGCACGAAGATGTCGATATAGCGATTGGTCTCGAACGGCGTGCCATCGGGCCATTCGCCGTAAAGATACCCGGTATTGTAGACGCGCACCTCGCCCGTTTCATCGTCGATGGCCGCATCGGTGCGCAGGAACCGCTTTTTCACCCACTTGTAGCGCCTGGCGTTGAACGCGGCGGAGTCCGCCGGCGAAGAAAACCGCCGCCCCCCGGTAAAGATCATGCGGAAATCCGGGGCGACATGGCGGGCCGCGCCCTCCGGATCGGGGACCATCGACAATTCAAGGTAGCGTTCGACCGTTGTCTTGGCGTCGCTGATGGGGTCGTTTGGCATCCTGGCGGACCTTTCTGTCAACCGTGACCGCGGATTTCGGTGAAAGCCCGGGTCGGAAATGCGACCACCGCTGTGATGGTTGCAAGCGGCGCATCGCTTCGGTCTTCCTGCCCGCGCTCACCGATCGGGCCGTCTGGCTTCAGTCGTAGGGCAAGACGGTCTTCGACGCCATAATGTGGGTCCGACATCGGTTCGGGGCGGCCGTCATCGCGATGGATGGCGCCAAATATGGCAGAAAAGATGCGGCCATGCACGTTCTGAACCCTCGGCCCTGCCTTCCGCCCCTTTTCCAAACCGGGTCTTTCTTCTGTCCTTGGTCCGGGTTTTCCCCGGGGTTTGGCGATTGGAAAGTGGCTGAATTGCCCTTGTTTTTCCAAATTTCGGCCGGGAAGCGGCGATAGGCTGTGTCAACTCAATCCATCACGTCGCCGTCTGTCGAGGGCTCGATCCCCTTGTGCGCGGAGGTCGGTTTCGCGGGTCAACGAGCATGAAGAACGAGTCCGAGCGTCCCCTGGAAATCGTCGATCGATCCGGCTGGCGGGCGCTGTTGCGGGATATGGAGGCCGATGGCGAGCCGGTTCCGGGGCTGTCGCACAAGGTCGATCTGCGCAGCAGCGGCGAGCATGACATCGCCGCGGGCAAGGCGGCGACCTTTGCGGCGCTGTCGGGCACGGTGCGGTACGACTTTGCGCCGCTGGGCGATCTGCTGGCAGAGGATGACGCGACGGGCCCGTTGCGGGTGGCCGCGCCCGATATCGGCAACGCCACGCTCGAGCTGGTCTCGATGCCCGCCGCGGGGGGCGACGCGGGCGCCCCCGACCGGGTCATCGAGGTCGACTGGACCGATGTGGCAAGCTTTTCCGTCACGGGCGGCACGGCGCTCCCCGACACCGTGACCGTCCTGGCGGAGTCGGGCGACAGCCTGCTGTCGACGCTTTTCCACGGCGACGGGGGCGGATCGACCAGCGGTGGTGGCAGCCTCGCCTATCGGGTGCCGCTGCAGGATGTCGACGGGGTCGCGGGGCCCGGCGGCACGGCGCGCCCGTCCGAGGAGGCGCTGAACCACGCCCCCACCGATATCGCGCTGTCGGCCAGTTCGGTGGCCGAGAATGACGCGGGCGCCACGGTCGGCACCCTGACCGTCACCGATCCCGACAGGTTCGACAGTGTCACCTGGGCGGTGGACGATCCGCGGTTCGAGGTCGTCGGCGATGCCCTGAAGCTGAAACCCGGCGAAAGCCTCGACTACGAGGCCGGCGCCGTGACCGTGACGATCACCGCTACCGACGCCGCGGGGGAGAGTTACGACGAGGCCTTCACCATCACGGTGGAGGACATGGCCGAGGATCTGCGCCTGTCCGACACCGGCACGGTCTTCCGGGACACCGGCGTGGCGGAGAACTCGATCACCGGGGGCAGCGGGGATGACACGATCATCGCCCATGACGACGGCGGCGACCTGGATGGCGGCGCCGGGGCCGACAGCCTCGTGGGCGGGGCGGGCGACGATACGCTGACCGGCGGGGCAGGCGATGATACGCTGATCGGCGCCGGCGGCAGCGACACCGCGATCTTCTCCGGCGACCGGGACCAGTACACCATCACCGACAACGGTGACGGGACCTATACGGTGGACGGACCCGACGGGACCGACATCATCACGGATGTGGAATGGCTCGACTTCGGTGACGGGACACGCGCCCTCGATGACGCGCTCAACCACGCGCCGACCGACATCGCGCTCTCGGCCAGTTCGGTGACCGAGAACGACGCGGGCGCCACGGTGGGTACCCTGACCGTCACCGATCCCGACAGTTGGGACAGCGTCAGCTGGTCGGTCGACGATGCCCGGTTCGAGGTCGTGGGCGACACGCTGAAGCTGAAGGCCGGGGACAGCCTCGATTACGAGGCCGGGAACGTCACCGTCACGGTCACCGCCACGGACGGCGAGGGCGCGACCTATGACGAGGCCTTCACGATCACCGTGGGGGATGTCGCCGAAGACCTGACGCTCGCCGATGGCGGGGTCAGCTTCACCGATGCGGGCGTGGCGGAGACAAGCATCACCGGCGGCACCGGCGCCGACACGATCACCGCCCATGGCGATGGCGGGGACCTTTCGGGCGGCGACGGGGCGGACAGCCTGACCGGGGCGGCGGGCGACGACACGCTGACCGGCGGGGCCGGGGATGACACCCTGATCGGCGCGGGCGGCAGCGACAGCGCGATCTTCTCGGGCAATCGCGACGCCTACACGATCACCGACAATGGTGACGGCACCTATACGGTCGACGGGCCGGATGGCACGGATCTGATCTCCGGCATCGAAACGCTGGTCTTCGACGATGGCAGCCATGCCTTGGCCGACGCGCTCAACCACGCCCCGACCGACATCGCGCTCTCGGCCAGCAACGTCACCGAGAACGACGCCGGCGCCACGGTCGGCACCCTGACCGTCACCGACCCCGACAGCTGGGACAGCGTCGCCTGGTCGGTCGACGATGCCCGGTTCGAGGTCGTGGGCGACACGCTGAAGCTGAAGGCCGGGGACAGCCTGGATTACGAGGCCGGCAATGTCACCGTCACGGTCACCGCGACGGACAGCGAAGGCGCGACCTATGACGAGGCCTTCACGATCACCGTGGGCGACGTGGCCGAGGATATCACGCTGGCCGATGGCGGGGTCAGCTTCACCGACGCGGGCGTGGCGGAGACCTCGATCACCGGCGGCACCGGCGACGACACGATCACCGCCCATGGCGATGGTGGGGACCTTTCGGGCGGCGCGGGCGTGGACAGCCTGATCGGCGCGGCGGGCGACGATACCCTGACCGGCGGGGCCGGGGACGACACGCTGATCGGCGCGGGCGGGTCCGACACCGCGATCTTCTCGGGCAATCGCGACGCCTACACGATCACCGACAACGGCGACGGGACCTACACGGTCGACGGGCCGGACGGCACGGATCTCATCTCCGGCATCGAGACGCTGGTCTTCGACGATGGCAGCCATGCCTTGGCGGACGCGCTCAACCACGCCCCGACCGACATCGCGCTGTCGGCCAGCAGCGTGACCGAGAACGATGCCGGAGCCAGCATCGGCACCCTGACCGTCACCGATCCCGACAGCTGGGACAGCGTCGCCTGGTCGGTCGACGACGCGCGGTTCGAGGTCGTCGGCGACACGCTGAAGCTGAAGGCCGGGGACAGCCTGGATTACGAGGCCGGCAATGTCACCGTCACGGTCACCGCGACCGATGGCGAGGGCGCAACGTACGACGAGGCCTTCACGATCACCGTGGGGGACGTGGCGGAGGATATCGCGCTGGCCGATGGCGGGGTCAGCTTCACCGACGCGGGCGTGGCGGAGACCTCGATCACCGGCGGCACCGGCGACGACACGATCACCGCCCATGGCGATGGTGGGGACCTTTCGGGCGGCGCGGGCGTGGACAGCCTGATCGGCGCGGCGGGCGACGATACCCTGACCGGCGGGGCCGGGGACGACACGCTGATCGGCGCGGGCGGGTCCGACAGTGCGATCTTCTCGGGCAACAGGGACGCCTACACGATCACCGACAATGGCGACGGGACCTATACCGTCGACGGGCCGGACGGCACGGATCTCATCTCCGGCATCGAGACGCTGGTCTTCGACGATGGCAGCCATGCCTTGGCGGATGCGCTCAACCACGCGCCGACCGATATCGCGCTCTCGGCCAGCAGTGTGACCGAGAACGACGCCGGCGCGACGGTCGGCACGCTCACCGTCACCGATCCCGACAGTTGGGACAGCGTCGCCTGGTCGGTCGACGATGCGCGCTTCGAGGTCGTCGGCGACACGCTGAAGCTGAAGGCCGGGGACAGCCTGGATTACGAGGCTGGCAATGTCACCGTCACGGTCACCGCCACGGACGGCGAGGGCGCGACCTATGACGAGGCCTTCACCATCACCGTGGGGGACGTCGCCGAGGATATCGCGCTCGCCGATGGGGGCGTCAGCTTCACCGATGCGGGGGTGGCGGAGACCTCGATCACCGGCGGCACGGGCGACGACACGATCACCGCCCATGCGGATGGCGGGGACCTTTCGGGCGGCGCCGGGGCGGACAGCCTGACCGGGGCGGCGGGCGACGACACGCTGACCGGCGGGGCCGGGGATGACACCCTGATCGGCGCGGGCGGCAGCGACAGCGCGATCTTCTCGGGCGACCGGGACGCCTACACGATCACCGACAACGGCGACGGGACCTATACGGTGGACGGCCCGGACGGCACGGATCTCATCTCCGGGATCGAAACGCTGGTCTTCGACGATGGCAGCCATGCCTTGGCCGACGCGCTCAACCACGCCCCGACCGACATCGCGCTCTCGGCCAGCAGCGTGACGGAGAACGACGCCGGCGCCACGGTCGGCACCCTGACCGTCACCGATCCCGACAGCTGGGACAGCGTCGCCTGGTCGGTCGACGACGCGCGGTTCGAGGTCGTCGGCGACACGCTGAAGCTGAAGGCCGGGGACAGCCTGGATTACGAGGCCGGCAATGTCACCGTCACGGTCACCGCGACCGATGGCGAGGGCGCAACGTACGACGAGGCCTTCACGATCACCGTGGGGGACGTGGCGGAGGATATCGCGCTGGCCGATGGCGGGGTCAGCTTCACCGACGCGGGCGTGGCGGAGACCTCGATCACCGGCGGCACCGGCGACGACACGATCACCGCCCATGGCGATGGTGGGGACCTTTCGGGCGGCGCGGGCGTGGACAGCCTGATCGGCGCGGCGGGCGATGACACGCTGACCGGCGGGGCCGGGGACGACACCCTGATCGGCGCGGGCGGCAGTGACACGGCGATCTTCTCGGGCGACCGGGACCAGTACACCATCACGGACAACGGCGACGGGACCTATACCGTCGACGGGCCGGACGGCACGGATCTCATCTCCGGCATCGAGACGCTGGTCTTCGACGATGGCAGCCATGCCTTGGCGGATGCGCTCAACCACGCGCCGACCGATATCGCGCTCTCGGCCAGCAGTGTGACCGAGAACGACGCCGGCGCGACGGTCGGCACGCTCACCGTCACCGATCCCGACAGTTGGGACAGCGTCGCCTGGTCGGTCGACGATGCGCGCTTCGAGGTCGTCGGCGACACGCTGAAGCTGAAGGCCGGGGACAGCCTGGATTACGAGGCTGGCAATGTCACCGTCACGGTCACCGCCACGGACGGCGAGGGCGCGACCTATGACGAGGCCTTCACCATCACCGTGGGGGACGTCGCCGAGGATATCGCGCTCGCCGATGGGGGCGTCAGCTTCACCGATGCGGGCGTGGCGGAGACCTCCATCACCGGCGGCACCGGCGATGACACGATCACGGCCCATGACGATGGCGGCGATCTTGACGGCGGGCCGGGGCGGACAGTCTGACCGGCGCGGGTGGCGACGATACCCTGACCGGCGGCGCGGGCGATGACACGCTGATCGGCGCCGGCGGCAGCGACAGCGCGATCTTCTCGGGCGACCGGGACCAGTACACCATCACCGACAACGGTGACGGGACCTACACGGTCGACGGCCCCGACGGCACGGATCTCATCTCCGGCATCGAGACGCTCGTCTTCGACGATGGCAGCCACGCGCTCGCCGACGCGCTCAACCACGCGCCGACGGATATCGCGCTCTCGGCCAGCAGCGTCACCGAGAACGACGCGGGCGCGACGGTCGGCACCCTGACCGTCACCGATCCCGACAGTTGGGACAGCGTCAGCTGGTCGGTCGACGATGCCCGGTTCGAGGTCGTGGGCGACACGCTGAAGCTGAAGGCCGGGGACAGCCTCGATTACGAGGCCGGGAACGTCACCGTCACGGTCACCGCGACGGACGGCGAGGGGGCAACGTACGACGAGGCCTTCACGATCACCGTGGGCGACGTGGCGGAGGATATCGCGCTGGCCGATGGCGGGGTGAGCTTCACCGATGCGGGCGTGGCGGAGACCTCCATCACCGGCGGCACCGGCGATGACACGATCACGGCCCATGCGGATGGCGGGGACCTTTCGGGCGGGCCGGGGCCGACAGCCTTGTGGGGGCCGCGGGCGACGACACCCTCACCGGCGGGGCCGGGGACGACACGCTGATCGGCGCGGGCGGCAGTGACACCGCGATCTTCTCGGGCGACCGGGACGCCTACACCATCACCGACAATGGCGACGGGACCTACACCGTCGACGGGCCGGACGGCACGGATCTCATCTCCGGCATCGAGACGCTGGTCTTCGACGATGGCAGCCACGCCTTGGCCGACGCGCTCAACCACGCGCCGACCGATATCGCGCTCTCGGCCAGTTCGGTGACCGAGAACGACGCGGGTGCCACGGTCGGCACCCTGACCGTCACCGATCCCGACAGTTGGGACAGCGTCAGCTGGTCGGTCGACGACGCGCGCTTCGAGGTCGTGGGCGACACGCTGAAGCTGAAGGCCGGGGACAGCCTGGACTACGAGGCCGGGAACGTCACCGTCACGGTGACCGCGACCGATGGTGAGGGCGCCAGTTATGACGAGGCATTCACGATCACCGTGGGCGATGTTGCCGAGGATATCGCGCTCGCCGATGGGGGCGTGGCTTTCTCCGACGCTGGCGTGGCGGAGACCTCCATCACCGGGGGCACCGGCGCCGACACGATCACCGCCCATGGCGATGGCGGGGACCTTTCGGGCGGCGACGGGGCGGACAGCCTGGTCGGCGCCGCGGGCGACGACACGCTGACGGGCGGGTCGGGCGATGATACGCTGATCGGCGCGGGCGGGACGGACACCGCGATCTTCTCGGGCAACCGGGACGCCTACACCATCACCGACAACGGCGACGGCACCTACACGGTGGACGGGCCGGACGGCACGGATCTCATCTCCGGCATCGAAACGCTGGTCTTCGACGATGGCAGCCATGCGCTCGCCGATGCGCTCAACCACGCCCCGACGGATATCGCGCTCTCGGCCAGCAGCGTGACGGAGAACGACGCCGGCGCCACGGTCGGCACCCTGACCGTCACCGATCCCGACAGCTGGGACAGCGTCGCCTGGTCGGTCGACGACGCGCGGTTCGAGGTCGTCGGCGACACGCTGAAGCTGAAGGCCGGGGACAGCCTGGATTACGAGGCCGGCAATGTCACCGTCACGGTCACCGCGACGGACGGCGAGGGCGCGACCTATGACGAGGCCTTCACGATCACCGTGGGCGATGTGGCCGAAGACCTGACGCTCGCCGATGGGGGCGTCAGCTTCACCGACGCGGGCGTGGCGGAGACGAGCATCACCGGCGGCACCGGCGACGACACGATCACCGCCCATGGCGATGGTGGGGACCTTTCGGGCGGCGCGGGCGTGGACAGCCTGATCGGCGCGGCGGGCGACGATACGCTGACCGGCGGGTCGGGCGATGATACGCTGATCGGCGCGGGCGGCAGTGACACGGCGATCTTCTCGGGCGACCGGGACCAGTACACCATCACCGACAATGGCGACGGGACCTACACCGTCGACGGGCCGGACGGCACCGACCTGATCTCCGGCATTGAGACGCTGGTCTTCGACGATGGCAGCCACGCCTTGGCGGACGCGCTCAACCACGCCCCGACGGATATCGCTCTGTCGGCCAGCAGCGTGACCGAGAACGACGCGGGCGCCACGGTCGGCACGCTCACCGTCACCGATCCCGACAGCTGGGACAGTGTGACCTGGTCGGTCGACGATGCCCGCTTCGAGGTCGTGGGCGACACGCTGAAGCTGAAGGCCGGGGACAGCCTCGATTACGAGGCTGGCAACGTCACCGTCACGGTCACCGCGACCGATGGCGAAGGCGCGACATATGACGAGGCCTTCACGATCACCGTGGGCGACGTCGCCGAAGACCTGACGCTCGCCGATGGGGGTGTCGCCTTCACCGATGCGGGCGTGGCGGAGACCTCCATCACCGGCGGCACCGGCGCCGACACGATCACCGCCCATGACGATGGCGGGGACATCGCGGGCGGGGCCGGGGCGGACAGTCTGATCGGCGCCGCGGGCGACGACACGCTGACCGGCGGGGCCGGGGATGACACCCTGATCGGCGCGGGCGGCAGCGACACGGCGATCTTCTCGGGCAATCGCGACGCCTACACGATCACCGACAATGGCGACGGGACCTATACCGTCGACGGCCCGGACGGGACCGACCTGGTCTCGGGCATCGAGACGCTCGTCTTCGACGATGGCAGCCACGCGCTCGCCGACGCGCTCAACCACGCCCCGACCGACATCGCGCTCTCGGCCAGCAGCGTGACGGAGAACGACGCCGGCGCGACGGTCGGCACCCTGACCGTCACCGATCCCGACAGTTGGGACAGCGTCGCCTGGTCGGTCGACGATGCCCGGTTCGAGGTCGTGGGCGACACGCTGAAGCTGAAGGCCGGGGACAGCCTGGACTACGAGGCCGGGAACGTCACCGTCACGGTCACCGCGACCGACGGCGAAGGCGTAACCTATGACGAGGCCTTCACGATCACCGTGGGCGACGTGGCCGAAGACCTGGCGCTCGCCGATGGGGGCGTGGTCTTCACCGATGCGGGCGTGGCGGAGACCTCGATCACCGGCGGCACGGGCGATGACACGATCACCGCCCATGCGGATGGCGGGGACATCGACGGCGGGGCGGGCGCGGACAGCCTTGTGGGCGCGGCGGGCGACGATACGCTCACCGGCGGCGCGGGCGATGACACCCTGATCGGCGCGGGCGGCAGTGACACCGCGATCTTCTCGGGCAATCGCGACGCCTACACGATCACCGACAATGGCGACGGGACCTACACGGTGGACGGGCCGGACGGCACGGATCTCATCTCCGGCATCGAAACGCTGGTCTTCGACGATGGCAGCCACGCGCTGGCCGATGCGATCAACCACGCCCCGACGGATATCGCGCTCTCGGCCAGCAGCGTGACGGAGAACGACGCGGGCGCGACGGTCGGCACCCTGACCGTCACCGATCCCGACAGCTGGGACAGCGTCAGCTGGTCGGTGGACGACGCGCGCTTCGAGGTCGTCGGCAATACGCTGAAGCTGAAGGCCGGCGACAGCCTGGATTACGAGGCCGGCAACGTCACCGTCACGGTCACCGCGACGGACAGCGAAGGCGCGACCTATGACGAGGCCTTCACGATCACCGTGGGCGACGTGGCCGAGGATATCACGCTCGCCGATGGGGGCGTCAGCTTCACCGATGCGGGCGTGGCGGAGACCTCGATCACCGGGGGCACCGGGGATGACACGATCACCGCCCATGCGGATGGCGGGGACCTTTCGGGCGGCGCCGGGGCCGACAGCCTTGTGGGCGCCGCGGGCGACGATACGCTCACCGGCGGCGCCGGGGACGACACGCTTGAGGGCGCGGGCGGGTCCGACACCGCGATCTTCTCGGGCAATCGCGACGCCTACACGATCACCGACAACGGCGACGGGACCTACACGGTCGACGGGCCGGACGGCACGGATCTCATCTCCGGCATCGAGACGCTGGTCTTCGACGATGGCAGCCATGCCTTGGCGGACGCGCTCAACCACGCCCCGACCGACATCGCGCTGTCGGCCAGCAGCGTGACCGAGAACGATGCCGGAGCCAGCATCGGCACCCTGACCGTCACCGATCCCGACAGTTGGGACAGCGTCGCCTGGTCGGTGGACGATGCCCGGTTCGAGGTCGTCGGCGACACGCTGAAGCTGAAGGCCGGGGACAGCCTGGACTACGAGGCCGGCAATGTCACCGTGACGGTCACCGCGACCGATGGCGAGGGCGCGACCTATGACGAGGCGTTCACGATCACCGTGGGGGACGTGGCCGAAGACCTGACGCTCGCCGATGGGGGCGTGGCCTTCACCGACATCGGGGTCGCAGAGACGAGCATCACGGGCGGCACCGGGGATGACACGATCACGGCCCATGCCGATGGCGGGGACATCGACGGCGGCGCCGGGGCGGACAGCCTGATCGGCGCGGCGGGCGACGACACGCTGACGGGTGGCGCGGGCGATGACACCCTGATCGGCGCGGGCGGCAGTGACAGTGCGATCTTCTCGGGCGACCGGGACGCCTACACCATCACCGACAATGGCGACGGCACCTACACCGTCGACGGTCCGGACGGGACCGACCTGGTCTCCGGCATCGAGACGCTGGTCTTCGACGATGGCAGCCACGCGCTGGCGGACGCGCTCAACCATGCCCCGACCGACATCGCGCTCTCGGCCAGTTCCGTGACCGAGAACGACGCCGGCGCCCCGGTCGGCGCCCTGACCGTGACCGACCCCGACAGCTGGGACAGCGTGAGCTGGTCGGTCGACGATGCGCGCTTCGAGGTCGTGGGCGACACGCTGAAGCTGAAGGCCGGGGACAGCCTGGATTACGAGGCCGGCAATGTCACCGTCACGGTCACCGCGACCGATGGCGAGGGCGCGACATACGACGAGGCCTTCACGATCACCGTGGGCGACGTGGCCGAAGACCTGGCACTCGCCGATGGGGGCGTGGTCTTCACCGACGCGGGCGTGGCGGAGACGAGCATCACCGGCGGCACCGGCGACGACACGATCACCGCCCATGCCGATGGCGGGGACATCGACGGCGGCGCTGGCGCCGACAGCCTGGTCGGCGCGGCGGGCGACGATACACTCACCGGCGGCGCGGGTGATGATACCATCGCGGGGGGGGATGGGACGGACACCGCGATCTTCTCGGGCAATCGCGACGCCTACACGATCACCGACAATGGCGACGGGACCTACACCGTCGACGGCCCGGACGGGACCGACCTGATCTCGGGCATCGAAACGCTGGTCTTCGACGACGGCAGCCATGCGCTCGCCGATGCGCTCAACCACGCCCCGACGGACATCGCGCTCTCGGCCAGTTCGGTGACGGAAAATGACGCGGGCGCCACTGTCGGCACCCTGACCGTCACCGATCCCGACAGTTGGGACAGCGTTGCCTGGTCGGTCGACGATGCCCGGTTCGAGGTCGTGGGCGACACGCTGAAGCTGAAGGCCGGCGACAGCCTGGACTACGAGGCCGGCAATGTCACCGTCACGGTCACCGCGACCGATGGCGAAGGCGCAACCTATGACGAGGCCTTCACGATCACCGTGGGCGACGTGGCCGAAGACCTGGCACTCGCCGATGGGGGCGTGGTCTTCACCGATGCGGGCGTGGCGGAGACCTCCATCACCGGGGGCACCGGCGACGACACGATCACCGCCCATGCGGATGGCGGGGACATCGACGGCGGGGCCGGGGCGGACAGCCTTGTGGGCGCCGCGGGCGACGACACCCTGACCGGCGGGGCCGGGGACGACACGCTGATCGGCGCGGGCGGCAGTGACACCGCGATCTTCTCGGGCAACCGGGACCAGTACACGATCACCGACAACGGCGACGGGACCTACACCGTCGACGGGCCGGACGGGACCGATCTGGTCTCGGGCATCGAAACGCTGGTCTTCGACGATGGCAGCCACGCGCTGGCGGACGCGCTCAACCACGCGCCGACCGACATCGCGCTGTCGGCCAGCAGCGTCACCGAGAACGACGCGGGCGCGACGGTCGGCACCCTGACCGTCACCGATCCCGACAGCTGGGACAGCGTCGCCTGGTCGGTCGACGATGCCCGCTTCGAGGTCGTCGGCGACACGCTGAAGCTGAAGGATACCGAAAGCTTCGATTACGAGACCGATCCCGGCACCGTGACGGTCACGGTCACCGCCACGGATGGGGAGGGTGCGACCTATGACGAATCCTTCACCATCACCCTGGAGGACGCGGCGGAGGTCTTGACCGTCGATGCCAGCGCAACCGCCTTCACCGATGCGGGCGTGACGGAATTGTCGATCACCGGCGACACCGGGGATGACACGATTGTCGGCAGTGACGGCGATGACAACCTGTACGGGGCGTCGGGCGACGACTCCCTTGTCGGGGGCACGGGGGACGACGTGCTGGACGGCGCCGATCCGGGCCGCGCGGCCGGGGCCCATGCGCTTGACGGCTTTACCTTCGACTATTCCGAGATCTCGGCGGGTGGCGGGCAGAACGTCGCTGTCGGGGACTACGTGGTCTATGACAATGTCGGCGTGACCGATGACGGCATCACGGTACAGGCCAAGATCACGCTGGTGTCGATCTCGGATCCGGACATGAAGGTCGACCTTGGCAATGCCAGCGGGTTCCAGGTCTATCTGAACCGGAACAACCAGAGCGATGCCGGGGAAACGGCCGAGATCCTGATCGAGTTTTTCGACCAGGACACGGGCGAGGTGGTCAAGCTCGACAGTGCGTTCACCTTCAAGGATATCGACGATCCGGAAGAGTCGGTCACCATCTCGAAGGAGGCCGCCACGACGGTTTCCGTTTCGAAATCGCCGGCGACGGAAATCTCGGTGACCGATCTGGGCGATGATTTCCAGATCAGCAGCCCCGGGGCGACCGGCGGTCTGGGCGTGGACGAGGAATACTGGGCGACGGTCAGCTTCGACGGCCTGACCTCGATGGCGATGACGGTGACCAGCCGGGGCGGCGGCACCGGCTATGCCTTCGAGACCGATGAGTTTTCGGCCCCGGTCGAAATGATCTCGGTCACCAATGGCGGGGCCGATACGCTGGAAGGGGGCGACGACAACGATACGCTGACCGGGGGCGTCGGCAACGACGTGATCTATGGTGGCGCGGGCCTTGATACGGCTGTCTATAGCGGCGATCTGAGCGATTACGACCTTGTCGATCTGGGCGGTGGCGCGATGCAGATCACCGACCTTCGCGCCATTGGCGGCGACAACGAAGGGACGGACATGGTCTATGATGTCGAAACCTTCGTCTTCAACGGCACATCTTACGTTTTGGCCGATATCAGTGCCGAGGCGGCGGCGCTTGCCGCGGCCAACCCGATCGATGCCGAGGCGGGAACAGGGTCGGTGTACGAAGACGCCGTTGCGGGGACCATCGCCGTCACCGTGTCGACCACCGGCGAAAATGGCGAGGCGACGAGCTATTTCTTCACCGATGCGGGCGGCACCGCGATCACGGTGGATGATTTCGAGTTCGTGGGCGCCGAGATCTGGGTCAAGGCGGGCGCGACCCTCGATTACGAGACGGCGAGCAGCCAGACCTATTACTTCCGCGGCACCGACGGGATTTCCTATACACCGGTCACGACGGTGACGATCGGGATCGACGATGTCGCCGAGGATATCACGCTGGCCGATGGCGGGGTGAATTTCACCGACACCGGGGTGGCGGAGACCTCGATCACCGGCGGCACGGGCAACGACACCATCACGGCCCACGCGGATGGCGGCGACATCGACGGCGGCGCGGGGGCCGACAGCATCATCGGCGGCGCCGGGGTCGACACGCTTGTCGGGGGATCGGGGAACGACACCATCGAGGGCGGCGACGGCGATGACACGATCGACGGCGGCACCGGCAACGACTCCATCGCCGGTGGTGCAGGCGACGATCGGTTCGAATTCTCGGGGGCGTGGGGCGTCGATACCGTCTTTGGCGATGAATGGGACGGGACCGGCACCGGCGACAACGATGTCCTCGACTTCAGTGCGATCACCTCGTCGGTCAATGTCGCCTTCACCTTCTCGGAAGACGGCACCGCAACGTCGGGCGCCAACAGCGTCACCTTCGAGAATATCGAGGGCATCATCGGCGGTACGGCGAACGACACCATCGATGCCACCGCCGACATCTCGGGCCTGTATCTGGATGGCGGCGACGGGGCGGACTCGATCCTCGGCGGGGATGAAGACGACACGATCTATGGCGGCGCGGGCAACGACACGATCTTCTTCTTCGAAGGGGACAATGTCGTCTATGGCGGTGACGGCGACGACAGCCTTGATGACGAAGGCTTGGTTCACGACTCCGGCAACGACTATATCGACGCCGGCACCGGGAACGACACGGTTTACAGCGGCTACGGCATGGACACGATCATCGGCGGGACCGGCAACGATGCCATGTACGGCGAAGAGGACGAGGACACGTTCATCATCGAGAACGGCTTCGGCTTCGACACCATTCGGGGCGGCGAAAGCGTATCGACCGGGACGGATTGGGACGTGATCGATGCCTCTGCGGTGACGGACGACCTGACCGTGTCGTTCAGCAACGATACCGACGGCACGCTTACCGATGGGTCTTCCTCGGCCAGCTTCTACGGGATGGAGGCACTCCGGCTTGGGTCGGGTGACGACGTCTTCAATGGCAATGCCAATACGACCGGGGTCGATATCTCGGGCGGGGATGGCAACGATACGATCAACGGTGCCTCGGGCGACGACACGATCGATGGGGGCAGCGGATCCGACGTTCTGTCGGGCGGCGATGGATCGGACGTCTTCTATGCGATGGCCGCGATGGGCGACGACACCATCGCTGGCGGCAGCGGCGTAAGCTGGACCGATATCATCGACCTGGGCAGCGCGGGCGGCACCGCCACCGTGTCCGGGCAGGACATCATCGGCGATGGCTGGGTCGCGACGATCGACGGCGGGTCCTCGATCCTAAGTGATTCGGACGGCGTGGCGGTGCTGAGCCAGGATGCCGCGGGTACCATCGTCTTCGACGGGGGCGGAACGGTTTCGTTCACCGGCATCGAACAACTGAACTGGTAAGGCGACGCTGGCGGTCAGCCCATCTGCCGAGGTGTCGGCTGGGCGGCGATCTTCGCGGAAGGAACGATCAGACACCCGGCCGCGGCGCCCGTGATTGGCCGCCCGGTTCTGTCATTTCGCGACGAATTCAAGCACCGCCCCGGCGCATGACGCCGGTGGCACGGCGATCCGTTGTTCGGTCGCGGCGGGTGTCAGGCCGTTCCCCTTCAAGCAGGACGCCGTCTTTTGAAGGTCGCTTGAATAGAGGGAGAGCCCGGCAAAGCCCTCGACACGCAGGCCCGTCAGGTCAAGGCCGGGGAAGCGCGCGGCAAGCGCCGTTGCTGTCAGGCAGGTGATCGGGGCGGAGTTGACGCCGGTTTCGACACGGCAACCGCCCTCGACCCCCGTCACCGATCCATCGGCGAACAGCCGCGCGATCTGCGCCGCGGCCTTGGCGGGATCTGCGCTTGTGGCAAGGATCTCGGCCAATCCGCAGGCGCCGTTCGGATGGGTCAGCAGTTCCGGCAGCCACACGGTGTCGCGCGTCTTGTGCTGGCACATGAAGATCGTGCCGAAGGGAAGCTCGTCGGCGGAAAATGGCAGCGTGGCAAAGGCCGCAGGCGCCGTGCCGCCAGCGGGCAGCGGTACGGGACGTTCGAAATGCCCCACGGTTTCAACGCCGATCCCCATGGCCTCCAGTGCAGTCTTGGCGGCGTCGGCATCGGCGATGCGGCAGGCCACGGCCTGCAGCCCTTCGCCGTCGCGGGCCAGCGCCGCGCGCCGGGCGGCATTGCCTTCGGTCGGGGCCACGATCCCCAGCAATTCCATGTAGTCGTCGGGAAACATGATCGTGTAATTCGCGGTGCCCTTGGCCGCGCTGTGCAGGCCCTTCGGTGACAGGGTGAAGCCGAGGCGGCGATAGGCGTCAGCCGCGCGATCCAGATCCTCTACCAGCAGGAAAACGTGATCGACGCCTTTGACGGGATGTTCCATGGGCTTTCCTCATGTTTCGGATGTGGGCCGGACGACCGGGGCCAAGGTGATTTCATGCACGGCGACATTTGGGTTCATCTCTGCCACGTGCAGGGCGAGGCCGGCCACGTCCTCGGGCTGGATGACCTGGGCGGCGCGTGCGGCGTCGAACCCCGGCCGTTTGGTCAAAAGGGGCGTCGCCACCTCGCCGGGGCAGAGCGCGGTGGAACGGATGCCATTGGCGCCCTCCTGCGCGTTCAGGCTGGCGCTGAGATCGGTCAGCGCGTGCTTGGACGCGCCATAGGGCACGCCCGCGACATCGGCATGGAACCGTCCCGCCCAGGACGAGGTGTGGATCATGACGCCGGATTTCTGGCGCCGCATCGGATCAAGGGCTGCGGCAATCACGTTCAGGGCGCCGGTCAGGTTGGTCGCGATGACCCGGTCCCAGCTTTCCCAATCCAACTGGTCCCAGCGGCGCAGCGGCACGTTCAGCCCGGCATTGTTACACAGCACGTCGATACGGCCCGCCCAGGCGACGATGTCGGCCGCGATGGCCGCTATGCGTGCGCGGTCGGTCACGTCGCCGGGAAAGAGCCGGATTTCTTCCGGTGACCGGTCAAGTTCCGCCGCAACGGCCCGAAGCGCCTCATCCGACCGGGCGGTGAGCGCGACGCAATAGCCGGCGCCGGCAAAGGCATGCGCCATTGCGGCCCCGATCCCCGAGCTTGCCCCGGTGATCCAGGCGCATTTGGTGATGGTCTCTGACACTGATTTCTTCATCCTGTCGGAACGCATTCGCCCCATTCCCCGGCAAAACGAAGCATGAGCAATCGAACTCGCCGGTACAAGCGCGCAATAGTGTTGACGTGCTCCACCGCTTGACGCTTCCTTGAGGCGGGAACTGCACGGCCCCGCCCATCCGGGACGAGAAGGCCGAGACGAAACAACAACGGGGAATGCGACATGAGCAAGCACAGCAACGCAACGCGCGGATGGCTTCTGGTGGGGGCGGCCATTTCGGCACTGGCCGGTGGCATGGCCACGGCGCAGGAGCCGAAGCATGGCGGGACCATCATCGTTCACATGCCGTCCGAGCAGCGGATCCTGAACCCCGCGCTTCGGGCCTCCACCGGTGTGTACAACATCACCGGCAAGATCATGGAGCCCCTGATCGACAAGACCTATGACGGGCCGGTGGGCGTGCTGGCGACCGACTGGTCCACGACCGAGGATGGCCTGCATATCACCGTCACGCTGCGTGAGGGCGTGACCTGGCATGATGGAGAGGCGTTCACCTGCGAAGACGTCGCGTTTTCGGCGATGGAGCTTTGGAAGACCAAGCTCAACTATTCCTCGACCCTGCAACAATACCTGGAATCCGTTGACTGCACAGACGATTACACGGCGGTCTTCAACTATTCGCAGCCGATGCCGCTGAACCTGTTCGTCGCGGCGATGCCCGATCTCGGCCATCCGGTGCCCAAGCACCTGTACGAGGGCACGGATATCATGAAGAACAAGCACAACACCGCCCCCGTCGGGACGGGCCCGTTCAAGTTCGTGGAATACCAGCGCGGCCAGTATGTGATCGCGGAGCGGAACGACACGTATTGGCGGGGCGATGGCTATCCCTATCTCGACCGGATCGTCTGGCGCTTCATTCCCGACAAGTCGGCCGCCGCCGCCGCGATCGAGGCGGGCGAGATCCACGAATCCGGCTTCAACGGTGTCTCGATGGCCGATATCGAGCGGTTCTCGGAGATGAACGGTTTCGATGTCGGCACCAAGGGGTATGAGAACAACGTTGCCCACTCCACCGTCGAGTTCAATCACCGCAACCCGATCCTCGCCGATCTGAAGGTGCGGCAGGCGATCTATCACGGGCTGGATATCGACTATGCGATCGACACGATCATGCGCGGCTTTGCCAAGCCGGGCCGCGGCCCGATCCCGTCTGCGGGTGGCGTGAACTATACCGACGATGTGCCGACCTATCCCTATGATCCGGAACTGGCCAAGCAGATGCTGGACGAGGCGGGCTATCCGGCGGGCGACGATGGCATCCGGTTCAAGCTGCGCCACCGCCCCGCGCCCTGGGGCGAATACACCCAACTGTGGGCGGAGTATTTCGCGCAGGCGATGGGCGAGATCGGCATCGATGTCGAGATCCTGACGAATGATGCGCCGGGCTTCCTGAACGGGGTCTATCGCGACCACGACTTCGACACCGCCAATGGCTGGCACCAGTTCCGGTCCGACCCGGCGGTCTCGACGATGGTCTGGCTGCGCTCCGGCTCACCCGAAGGCACGCCCTGGTCGAACCAGTTCGGCTGGCAGTCCGACGAGATGGACCAGATGATCGATGCCGCGCAGGCGGAGCTTGACCCCGAAAAGCGGGCCGCGCGCTATCACGAGATCCAGGCCAAGGCGATGGCAGAGATCCCGGTCATTTTCGCGATCGAACATCCCTTTATCTCGGTGACCTCGCAAAGGCTGGTGAACCACCACAATACGCCACGGTGGAATTCTTCCAGCTGGTACGATCTCTGGCTCGACCAGTGATCCGCTGATCGGGGCCGGGCGCGTCACGCGCCTGGCCCGCAACCGGACGTGCGCGATGCAACTTTCCCAGGTTCTTTCCTATGCCGTGCGGCGGCTTTTGCAGGCCGTGCCGGTCGTGCTGCTGATCATGGTGGGCACCTTCCTGCTGCTGAAGCTTGCGCCCGGCGACACCGTCGATGCGCTGGTCGGCGACATGGGCGGGGCCGACGCCGCCTATATCGAACAGCTGCGCACCGAATACGGGCTGGACCAGCCGGTCTGGGTGCAGCTCTGGCGGTACATGTCGAAGATCGTGCAGTTCGATTTCGGCTGGTCCTTTGTCTATGAGCAGCCCGTTTCGGCGATTCTGTGGGAACGGCTGGGAACAACGCTGATGCTGATGGGCACATCGCTGTCGCTGGCCTTTTCCATCGGCGTGGCCCTTGGCGCCATCGCCGCGCGGCGGGCCTATTCGCTGACCGACAACGTGATCTCGACCCTGGGGCTGATCTTCTACGCCACGCCCAGCTTCTTCCTGTCGCTGATGATGATCCTGCTTTTTTCGGTCAAACTCGGCTGGCTGCCGGTTGGCGGGCTGAAGACGATCGCGGCCTTCTATACCGGCTGGGATCATGTCTGGGACGTGGCCCTGCACCTGATCATGCCGACCGCGGCGCTGTCGCTGATCTACCTGTCCTTTTACCTTCGGCTGATGCGGGCCAGCGTGCTGGAGGTGGCCGAGCTTGATTTCGTACGCACCGCGCGGGCCAAGGGCGCAGGTGAGGGCCGGCTGATGGTCCATCACATCATGCGCAACGCGCTGCTGCCGGTGGTCACACTGCTGGGGCTGCAATTTTCCACCGTGCTGGGCGGCTCGGTCGTGGTCGAGACGATCTTCGCGCTGCCGGGGCTGGGGCAGCTGGCCTATCAGTCGGTGATCCAGCGCGACATGAACATGCTGATGGGGATCATCTTTCTCTGCGCCATCATCGTGGTCGTGGTGAACTTCCTGACCGACCTGCTTTACGCCCGCCTCGACTCAAGGATCGCGCTTCGATGACCGCCACGACCACCGATCTGCCGGCCGAGGCACCGCGTGCGGCCACGCTTTGGCGGCGCTTTGCGCGCAACCGTGCGGCGCTGTTGGGCCTTGTCCTTTTCGGGGCCGTCCTGCTGATGGCGGCGACGGCCGGTCTGGTCGAACCGGTCGATCCGTTGCGCCGCGCGGGCGATCCGCTGACCAAGCCCTTCACCGACTGGGCCGTGCCGCTGGGGACCGATCAGTTGGGCCGCGATATCCTTGCGGGGCTGTTTCACGGGGCCCGGATATCGCTTCTGGTCGGGGTGCTGGCGACGCTTCTGTCGATTGGCATCGGCGTCATCGTCGGGGCGCTGTCCGGCTTTTTCGGCGGCTGGGTCGATGACGTTCTGATGCGCGTGACCGAGGCGTTCCAGACGATCCCGAACTTCGTCCTGCTGCTGTCGCTGGTGGCGATCCTTGGCTCTTCCATCGAATATATCACGCTGGCCATCGCCATCGTGTCCTGGACCGCGCCCGCGCGGATGGTCCGGGCGGAGTTCATGTCGTTGCGCCACCGAGAATTCGTCGACGCCGCGCGCAATCTCGGGGTCTCGAACGGCGCGCTGATCTTTCGCGAGATCCTGCCCAACGCGATGCCGCCGGTGATCGTCTACGCCTCGGTCATCATGGCGCTGTCGATCCTGCTGGAAAGCGCGCTGGCCTTTCTGGGGCTGGGCGATCCGAACTTTGCAAGCTGGGGCAACATGATCGGGCAGGGCCGCGCCGTGCTGCGCACCGACTGGTACTGTGCGGCCTTGCCCGGCATCGCCATCGTCCTGACGGTTCTGTCCTTTTCGCTGTTGGGCGAGGGGCTGAACGACGCGCTTAACCCAAGGCAGAAGAAGACATGACCGGGCCGGTTCTCGATATCCGCGACCTGAAGATCGCGCTGCCCAAGGGGGCGGACCGGCCCTTTGCGCTGACCGGGCTGAACCTGACGATGAACCCGGGCGAAATCGTCTGCCTTGTGGGCGAAAGCGGGTCTGGCAAGTCCCTGACCGCGGGGGCGATCATGCGGCTCTTGCCGGAACCCCATGTGCATGTCGCGGGCGGCGCGATCGAGTTCGAGGGGCGGGATCTGCTTGCGCTCAGCGAACGGGAGATGAAGGCGATCCGCGGCGACCGCATTGCCCAGATCTTTCAGGAGCCGATGACCGCGCTCAACCCGCAAAAGACCGTGGGCTGGCAGATTGAAGAGGTGTTGCGCCTGCACACAAAGATGGGCCGCAAGGCGCGCAAGGCCCGGGCGCTGGAAATGCTGAACCTTGTTCACATCCCCGACCCGCCATCGGTCTACAACGCCTATCCGCATCAGGTCTCGGGCGGGCAGCGGCAACGGGTGATGATCGCGATGTCGCTCTGCCTCTCGCCCCGGCTGGTGATCGCGGACGAGCCGACGACCGCGCTCGACGTCACCACGCAGTTGCAGATCCTGAAACTGATCCGCGAATTGCAGGAACAGGAAGGCGCGGGCATCCTCTTCATCACCCATGATTTCGGCGTGGTGGCCGAGATTGCCGACCGGGTGGTGGTGCTCCGGCAGGGGGAAATGGTGGAACATGGGCCGGCGGACGACATCCTGAACGCGCCGCAGCATCCCTATACGCGCGCCCTGATCGCCGCGATCCCCGCGCTGACCCCGCCCGCGCCGCGCGATTTCGGTAATGCGCCGGTGGTTCTGAGGGCCGACGGGCTGACCAAGGCCTTTGCGGCCCGGGGTGGCATGTTCGGCGTCACACGGCGCGCGGTAAAGGCGGTCGATAACCTGTCCTTTGCGCTCCGCCGGGGGGAGACTCTGGGCGTTGTCGGCGAAAGCGGGTCGGGCAAGACCACGGTGTCGCGCATCGTCACCCGGCTGTTGGAGGCCGACAGCGGTGCGGTCGAGGTCGCTGGCAAGGACCTGCTGGCCTGCACGCCGCGCCAGTTGCGCGACATGCGGCGCGACATCCAGATGGTGTTTCAGGACCCGATGGCCTCGCTCAACCCGCGCAAGCGGGTGGAGGACATCATCGCCCAAGGGCCCATCGTGCATGGCGCCGATCCGAAGGCCGCCCGGCAAAAGGCCCGCGATCTGCTGGAACTGGTGGAGCTTTCGCCCGCCGCGGCCACCCGCTATCCGCACGAATTCTCGGGCGGTCAGCGGCAGCGGATCGGGATTGCCCGGGCGCTCGCGATGGAGCCCAAGGTGATCGTGGCGGATGAGCCGGTCTCGGCGCTTGACGTGTCGGTACAGGCGCAGGTGCTGCGATTGCTGGCCGATCTGCGTGACCGGCTGCATCTGTCGCTTCTGTTCGTCACCCACGACCTGCGGGTTGCCGCACAGCTTTGCGACCGGGTGATCGTCATGCAGAAGGGCGAGATCGTGGAAAGCGGCGTGACCGCAGAGCTTTTCGCCGATCCCCGCCATCCCTACACGCAACAGCTTCTGGCCTCGATCCCCGGGCGTGGATGGACCCCGCCGGATCTGAACATCGATGCCGCCTGAAGGAAGGACCCGATGCCTTTGCCATTGAACGCGTTCTGCATGTCCCATTCCCGTCCGGCACACTGCGCGCTGATCGAACAGGAGTTCCCGGTATGACCGTTCCCGTCCCTTTCCCCCGCTCGATCTGGGCGGAGACTGCCGCAGACCGCACCCCGGCACCGCCGCTCGTCGAAACGATCGAGGCGGATGCAGTTGTGATCGGCGGCGGCTTTACCGGGCTGTCGGCCGCGCTGCATCTGGCGCGCGAAGGCAAGGAGGTGGTCCTGCTGGAAGGGCAGGCTGTCGGTTGGGGCGCCTCTGGACGCAACAACGGGCAGGTCATCCCCACGCTGACCGCGGCCGAGCCCGACGCCTGGGTCGCGCGCTTTGGAGAGACCGGGCGGCGCTTTGCCGAACTGATCGGGGGCAGCGCGTCGCTGTTGTTCGACATCGTCCGGCGCGAGGGGCTGAAGGCCGAGGCAGAGCAGACCGGCTGGTTCCAGCCGGCCCATTCGCCCGGCCGCATCAGGCTGAGCCAGTCGCGGGTGGAGGCATGGCGCCGCTTCGGGTTCGACATGTCCTACAAGGACGCGAAGGAAACCGCGGATCTTCTGGGCACCGATTTCTGGTATGGCGGGATGTTTGCGCCAAGTGGCGGTCACATCAATCCGCTGTCGCTGGCAAGGGAAATGGCGCGCGCCGTGGAAACCCATGGCGGCAAGGTCTTTGAACAAAGCCCCGTCCAGTGGTTCGAACATGACGGAACCGCGTGGGTCGCGGCGACGAAGACCGGCAAGGTGAAGGCGCGCGCGCTGATCCTTGCGACCAATGCCTACACGGGCAAACTGGCCCGTGGGCTGGCACCGCGTCTGGCGCACAGCTTCATCCCGGTCCATTCCTGGCAGATGGCGACGGAGCCACTGGCCGACGATCTGCGCCGCAAGATCCTGCCCGGCCGGCAGGCGGTGTCGGACACCCGGGGCGATCTGCGCTTTTTCCGCTATGACGCGCGCAACCGGCTGGTCACCGGGGCGGCCATCATCGCGGGTGTGAACGACGCCGCCGGGGCAGAGGCGAAGGCCGCCAGGAACCTTGCCGAAGCCTTCCCCGATCTTGGCGTCCCGAAGATGACCCATGTCTGGTCGGGGTATCTGTCGATGAACTGGGACAGGTTCCCGCGCATCCACAGCCTCGGCCCCGACGGCTGGGCCTGGGTCGGGTGCAACGGGCGCGGCGTGGCCCTGGGCACGGCCTTGGGGCGCGAGATGGCGCGGGCCGTGGCGGGCGAAGATCCCCGCGGGCTGGCCCTGCCGGTGACCGAGCCGCAGGTCTTTCCCTATCACGGCGTGCTGACCCGTATCGCGCCCGCCTATCTGGCGTTTCTGCGCCGCAAGGACATGTCCGAACCCGATCTCTGAAGGAGGCGCCATGAAAGACCTGCCCATTCTGGAACGCCGCCGTATCGAGGCGATGATCCTCAAGCATGTGTTCGACGTGATTGTCGAACGCGCCGGCCGGGAGGAGGCCGAGGCGGTGATCGGCGAGACCTGCTCCCGCTCGGCCATCGAGCAGGGCAAGACGCTGGCCGCCGATCTGGACCATGCGCCGACGCTGGAGGATTTCGCTGCGATCATGCCGAACTGGACCAGGGAGGACGCCCTGCAGATCGAGCCCATCGAGATGTCGGCGGAGAAGATGGATTTCAACGTCACCCGCTGCCGCTACGCCGAGATGTATCGCGAGATGGGGCTGGGCGATATCGGTCATCTGCTGTCCTGTAACCGCGATGGCGATTTCTGCATCGGCTACAACCCGGAGATCGAGATGACCCGCACCCAGACCATCATGAAGGGCGCGCGCCACTGCGATTTCCGCTACCGCATGAAGAAGGGCTGACCGATGGCCGTCGAGAATTGGGTGGCGAAGGAGATCGCCGATCTGGTGGAGTTCCGCCATGACCTGCACCGGCATCCCGAACTTCTGTACGAGGTGCATCGAACCGCCGCGAAGGTGGCAGAGGCACTGCGCGCAGCAGGGGTCGACGAGGTCCATGAAGGGGTCGGCCGGACCGGTGTTGTCGGCGTGATCCGCGGTCAGACGAATGCGTCGGGGCGGGTAATCGGCCTGCGCGCAGATATGGACGCGCTGCCCATTGCCGAAACGACGGGGGCGGCGTGGGCCTCGACCGTGCCGGGCAAGATGCATGCCTGCGGGCATGACGGACATACCACGATGCTGCTGGGGGCGGCCCGGCATCTGGCCGAAAGCCGGGCGTTTGATGGCACCGTCATCGTCATCTTTCAGCCCGCCGAAGAGGGCGGCGCCGGTGCCCGCGCGATGATCGAAGACGGGCTTTTCACCCGCTGGCCCTGTGATGAGGTCTACGGGATGCACAACCGCCCCGGCCTGCCCGTGGGCCAGTTCACCATCGCCCCGGGCGCGATCATGGCGTCGGTCGACGAAGTGCGGATCACCATTTCCGGGCGGGGCGGCCATGCCGGGCGGCCGAACACCACGCTCGATCCGCTGCCGGTGGCGGCCGCCGTGATCCAGTCGGTGCAGACGCTGACCGCGCGGACCATCGACCCGATCGATGCGGCGACGGTGTCGCTTTGCACGATCCACGGCGGCAACGCGTTCAACGTGATCCCGCAGCAAATCGAGATTACCGGGACCGTGCGCACCCTGCGCGAAGAGGTGCGCGACCATATCGAGGCGCGACTGACGCAGATGGTCGATGGCATTGCAGCCGGATGCGGGGCCGTCGGCCAAGTGGACTATATCCGCCACTATCCGGTGACGGTGAACCATTCCGCCGAAACGGAGAAGGCCGCGGCAGCCGCCCGCGCGGTTGCCGGTGACGACAAGGTCACAACCGACATGCCGCCGACGCTGGGTGGCGAGGATTTCTCCTTCATGCTCAACGAGGTGCCCGGGGCGCTGATCAATATCGGCAACGGGCCGAGCGCGGGCCTTCACCATCCCGATTACGACTTCAATGATGAGGTCATCGGCTGGGGCTGTTCCTACTGGACCTCACTTGTCCGCCAACGCCTGCCCGCCTGAAGTGGGTCTGGAAGACATGCGGACCTTGGCGACGCAGGACAGGGTATTGAATTGCACCGGCCCTGTCGTTCCGGTGGGGCCGTTGTAGCGGGACGGCAATTTTCGCAGTGTGTGACACCAAAAGTTGCAGCAGAGGCGGATGCCCGTGACCTGTTGTCGGCCAGCGCGTGGATGTCGAGCAGCGCCTGCCCCACATCCGCCGGCGCCGGCCGCCGCCCCGGCCCGGAATGTCAGGCGGCGCGGTGCTCCGATTTCGGTTGATAAGTTCCGATTTCGGAACTATAGTCGAGGCATAGGCAGACGGCATGTGGCCGCGCCTCTCAGGAGAGACACGATGACGAGAAACCCGATCTTCGCAAAAGCCGCCGCCGCCGCCGACCACATGCGCGACATGGGGTATGATGTCAGCATCACCACGCACCCGACGAGCTACGGCAACAGCGCCTACGTCACCGTCTCGATATGCAGCAGCGGCATCAAGGGGCAGCGCGGATTTCGGCTGTCCGACCACGATGTGGGCGACCGCCGGAAGGCGCTCGACGACTGGCCGACGATCATCGACGGCAGCGACGTCACCGTAGCAGACCTGATCGACATCCTGACCGTCGATATAGCGAGACTCGACAGATTGGGCGACGAGGCGCTGGCGCGAGAAGAAGTGCGCGCCGCCAGGCGAGCAGAGGCCGAGGCCAAGGCAGAGGCGGAAAAGGCCGCGCGGCGTGCAGAAGAAGCGGCCCATATCGAGCGGCTGAAGGTCTGGCTGGCCGCCAACTGCCCCGAATATGACAGCCTGAACAAGACCAACAAAACAAAGGTCCGCAAAAGGGCGAACCAAGAACTCTATGGTGAGAAATGAGGGGGAGGGGGAGGCCGTAGCCCCGCCCCTCAATTTGTTGCTCGGTAGAGCTTGTTAACAGCACCCGCAGATGCCGCAACTAGTCTGCTTTTCCAGGCAATGGCGAGACCGTAACGACCGGCCGCGGAAATTTCAAGCGCGCCCCTCAGGAGAGACACGATGACCGACATGCAAACCCTGTACCTCGACGCCCACGGACTGCCATCTGATTGCGACATGGCGAGCAGTCTCGGGATGGCGGCGCTCTCCAACGTACGGTACGAGGCCGCTCATGCATCGTGACGCCCTATACGCCACGCTGGCCCACACTCTGGGACTGTCCTCGCGGGACCTGTCGGAGATCGGGGGGTTTTCAGACCGCTTCGCTCGCGACCTGCTGGCGGGGCGGCGGCCGGTGCCAGCGGATGTGAGGCAGGCGCTGCTCGACATCCAGGACGACATAGACGCGCTGACCGACAGCATCGAGGCTGACGTGAGCGAGGGCGAGGGCGTGATCTGGTTGTACGGCACCACAGCCGACCTGCGCGCCGCGCGGCCTGACATTCCGGGCCGGGGCGCGGCGGCGGGCGGGTTCATCGGGCCGTTCCGGATCGCCGCGCTGACCGCGTGGGATGCGCTGCGAGAGCGCGGCATCGATGTGGATATCCTGTTTTGCGACCCAGACCGCGCCGAATAGTCCGTACCGGCGGGAGGGGCACGGTGCAGCCCGTCCGCCGCGGTCGGGAGCCCTGACCCGCCGCCACCGTGGGAATGTCGGACCAAGACGCCACCGTGGGAATATCTGCCATGCCCGCGACCGGCAACATCACGCCTCCGATCTGAACAACACCACGCGCGTGCCGGGCTTGACGCCTTGGATATCGACGGGCGACATCCCGAAAATGATCCCCGGCGACAATGTGATATCCAGCTCCTCCCCGCTATCACCGACAAGGGTGAGACTGGTGTTCACACCGGCGGCTAAGATCGCGCTGGGGCGCCAGTCGGGCATTACGGGATCGTCTGCGGTCATGATGTGCCAATCGGTCCAAGGCGGTCCTCGTCGATCTATCGTCGCGGTCTTCAGGTCGGCCAGCGCCGACGCGATCTGCGATGTCTGTTCCGCCAGCGCGGCCTCGATCCGCGACGCAACTCCGGCGGCAATCGTGTCGCCCAGAGTGGTCATCAGGTCGCTGAGCGTCGTGTCGGCCGCGGCGCTGCTTGTTTGGGTCATCCCGCAAACCCCCAGCCAATCTCTATACGTTTTGCCCGTAAGGCCGGAGACGCTATGCTGTCGATGCCCGTCTGGGACAGGTGGGTGCCGTCCGACGTGTAGGTTGGGGTGTTTGACGCCCACAGGGAGTAATCACTGTCGAGAGGCGCGTTCGCGTCATCGGTAGCGTCCCCGCCAGACAACCTCAGACCTGGCCAGTCCATTACGTAGTCGGGGGTCGCCGAGGCCAGCGTTGCCGCGTTGATCTGCAACAGTTCACTGTTGAAGCCCGTGACCGTCAGGCCCGTGCTATCTGTCGTTCTGGGCATGCACAGAATTGCCAAAATCTCGCGATCAAGCCCGGCATAGTCGGTTGCATCCATCGATTTGAAAGCCGCCCAGATGCTTTCCTTTTCCGCAATCTCCTGCGTCGGGTTCGCGAGGTTGTTCGTACCGAACATCTCCACCATCGCGTTGGCATATTTCAGCATCGAGAGGTAGAAGTCGCGGTCCCCGTTGATGTCCCCTTCACGCCATGCCGCGGCGGAGCTGCTTGGAACGCCCATATTTATTGCAGGGATCCACGCTGTCGGGGCTGCATCGGTGTTCCACAGGGACCCCTCCATCCAGCCGTAGAGCGTGCCTGCCGCCGTATTGTCTTGCAAACCGCAGCCGAGGCTATCAGCAACGTGGGCCTCTACGCGCGGGATTGCCCCCGCCGGGCGGGCCATGATCTGATGCGGCAGGTGCGCATTTACATACGACATGCCGTCGCCAGCGCTCGCGTTGAAGCCGCCGAACGTCAGGAAGTCGGCCAACGGATAGGCCGCAGTCGACTTGCCTGTGAAGATGTTCGTCGGAATGACGCGATACCGGTACGGGTTGTACTGTCTCGGACACACAGCACCGCTAGTGATCGGCACGTTTGACCCATCGACCGGCTGCCAGCAGTATTTCCGCTCGTAGCGCTCGCTCTCGCTAAACACGAACAGGCCGAAATCTGCCGGGTAGATCGGGTCGGAATGCAGATCGTAGTCCCCGGCATCCATGTACCAATCGGTTTCGCCATCGACTGTGACCTGAACGTAGTCGCCGTTTTCTGCGATCAGGTAGTAGTACAGGATATGGATGCGATCCACGGCTGCCTTCAAGACATTAGGCAGCCCACCGAAATCGTTGTCCATGCGGATGACGATTTCTGACCATGTGCCCGACCCCATTTCTTCCGACCCGCTGCCGTAGCAATGCGTGTTGGTGGCATCGTTTGGGTTCGCCGTAGTTGTAGTCGCGATCCGCCCATGCACCGAGGCGTATAGCAGCGGCGCCGGGGGCGCATCGCTCACATTGATCGCGAAGTCGGCCTGCGCGGTGCCCTCGCTGTTTGTGACAGTCACACTAGCTGAGGTGGCAAGGTCCGCGGAAGGCACGGTGCCGGAAAGCGTCGTGCCCGAGAGCGTCAGCCAGCTTGGCCCGCTGTACGTCCAGTCGCGCAGATTGGTCCCGCCGGCATGCGCGGACAGGTCGATCGATACAGCCTGGCCATAGGCAAATGACTGGTCGGGGATCGCGAGCGTGGGCGCCTCATCCCGCACACCCGACGCTCGGCGCGTGAGGCTATAGTCAGGCGCACCTACGAACCCCAGCGTCTCTCGCACCTCGATAATCTGGCCGCGAGTATACGTCGTGGCCCCGTCCCACGCTGACCAACCCCCGCCGTCGATCTGCATCTCGCGCGTGGGTCCGGTCACGGCGCCGCCATGGGCCGCGGTGTAGCTGCCCCACGTGACCGGACCAGACAGAGCGACGCCGGTGTCCAGCTCCCCCTCGTCAATACTCGGGCCGGTGCCCGTCACCAGCGGCTCCTCACCGCCGCCCGCCGCGAAACGGCCCGCAGAAAACCGGCCGCTCACGACTGCACCAATACCGCAGGCTCGCCCTTTGCGCCGGCCAGCCACAGGCGCTCGCCGGCGCGCAACTGCAGACCTTTTTCTGCGCCCGGGAGCATCGGGGTCGCCAGCGCCGGGGCGACCGCGGGCGGTGTATCGTCCGTGGTCAGGTCCCAACTCAGCCGCGCCCAGGTCGACGGATTGCCGATGTTGATGTCCATGTCGGTCGCGGCAGTGAAGCGGGCACTGGCGGACCAGTCTGCGTCCAGGGTGTACAGAGTGGTGGGCATTTCAGGTCCTTTCAAACGGGGGTTGATGGGGGGTTTTGCGGCTCATACCGGGCGCCTTGCATTGGGTGGCCAAAGGGCGTCGTCTGTCGGGTCGGCGGGCCGTGGGTCGGCCGCCTTGATCGCCCAACTGGCGGCAAAGACGAGCTGCACCCAGGCCTGCCCGAGACGCGCCAGCGCGACCATTTGCGCGGGCGTCAGGCTGTGGGCGACATCCTCGCGATCCATGAATGGAAACGGGGTCTGGTCGGCATCCCCCACGCGGGTCTCTGCCTCGATCCGCAAGCCGAGAATGCCGCGTTGGTCCTGCTCACGGCCCTCCAGAGCGACCCAGCCATAGCCGGGGATGTCGACATCCACGCCGAGCGTAAGGCGCCGTGTCCGTTCGGCATTCACCACGTCGCGGAAAGCGCGATCGTCGGCTGCCGTCGCGGCGGCGACACGTTCATCAGCCGGGGCGGTATCGCGGCGGATCACGGTCACGAGGTCACCTCCAGCGCGATGGTTTCGGACAGCCAGGGCGACGGCAGCGTCAGCCGCACATCGTATCGGCCAGCATCGGCGAGCGTGATCTCGATCGTGCCGCCGGTCTCGGGGATCGTTGCCAGGCGGTTGCCGAATTCGCCGTCGAACACGCGCGCCTCGGCCCCGGTGGGCAGGCCGGTCCATGTCCATGTCGTGTCGACCTGCGCCGGCGCGGACGCGCGCGGCCGGGCGGACCAGTCGGTGCCGGACCACAGGTAGAGATGCGCGTCCGCCAGCGGGACGCCCTCGGCCAGGGCAATGGCGCCGGCGGGCAGTGCGGGCGCATGCCCGGCATAGTCCACCAGCCCGGCTTGATCGACGAAAGCAAATGCAACGGTCATGTCGGAACAACCTCGATCACGGACAGGAAGGCATTGCGGACGACGAGGTTTGCCTCGCCGCTCGGGCGGTCGATGTGCCAGCGGAAATCGACCTCGTCCCACACCCCGAAGACGGCCTGCGCACGGGCAATGGTCCGCCACGGGGCCGAGGTCACCGATGCGGCGTCGGCGTAGGTCTCGGCCATCGACGGCATGGCGCCCCCACCTTCCCAGTCGCCCCAGGTGCCGCCGAGCTTGACCCGTGACTGGATGGACAGGACCGGGGCGTTGGCCGGGTCGATTGTCCCGTCGTAATGGCGCACGTCGATGGCCCCCATCGCGAAGAACAGACGCCCCTCAAGCGATGCCGCCGCGACAGAAGCGTTGAGCGACAGGTAGGTTCCGACAAACGATTCCTCGAAGTCGGTTTCTGCCGCGAGTAGCGTCTCCCACCGATCGGTCAGCGCGCCGACTTCGAGAGACTGGCGGGCGATCAGGCGGTTGAATTCGGCGGTCCCGTCCAGGGCGATCTGCCAGCCGGTCGCGCCGGATACGAAATTCGTCGACTGGATCGCGCTGGCGATCTTGGCGGATGTGATCGCGGCGTCGGCGATGTTGGCGGTCCCGACCTCGATACTGCCAAGATCGGCCGAGATCGCGTCGAGAGAGAGGACGGAGATCTTCTCGGCCGTGACGGCGCCGTCCACGATCAGCCGGTCGTCGGTCGCGGGCCGCGCAAACAGGTTGTAGGCTTCGAACCGGCCGTAGATGTCGCCGCCGGCATCGCGGCCCACGCGCCACCGGATGCGCATATGCGTGGCATCGGACGGGGTCTGCACGATCTCGGTAAAGCGTTGCTCCGACGACAGACCGCCGACGGTGAAGCTGTGGATCGTCTGGAACGACAGGTACGCGTCCGTGGCCGCGCTCGCACTGTCGTAGAAATAGACGTAGACCCGGGCCTCGCCCACGGCGCTGGCCCAATACCGGCCATCGCCACCCACGGCATAGTAGGTGTTGGGCGCGACCGCGAAGGGCGCTGTCCAGGCCGACGCGTATTCGCCCGACGGCGTGCCGCCGATTTCGGCCGTTGGCACGTAGACGTCGATCATCCGGCTGGCGGTTTCATAGCTGCCGGCATCGATGAACTGGGCCGGGCCCGAGATGTACCACAGCCCCTCATCCAGCAGGTTGTTGCCGGGGATCATGTTCCCGAAGTCCGCGATCACCAGCTTCGACATGCTGACGGTGCCGTCGATCAGGATGTCGTCGGCCGAGATCCGGACCACCGAGAACGATTGCTCCGGATCGCTGCTGGCGACGAGGTCCAGCAAGGACACCGCATTGCCGGCCAGCGCCCGGAAACTGACCATCGACGCGGCGTGCCCCTCGATGTCGGACACGGCAGTTTGCAGAACAGACACCTCGGCCCCGACGCTGCTTCCGTTCGGATCTTCGATCTCTGCCTTCAGCGATGTGCCGGCGGAGGCGATGGCTGCATCTGCCGCGGCGGAGGTGTAGTAGTTCTGTGCCAGATCGGCCCCAATACTCGTGCCGGCCGGGTCCTCGATCTCCGCTTTCAGATCGCTTGTTGCGGACGCGATTGCGCCACCAGGCCCGGTGATCGCCGTATTGAGCGCATCGATGGAGGCCGTCATGTCTGACGCGACCGACTGCGCCTCGGAGATGTCCTCGAACACAAGCTCGGCGAACCTGACATTGTGGTCGGTGGCATAGGTATCGCCAAGAGACAGCAGCATTGGTCGCCACTGGATCGTTCCGTCCGGGATCGTCACGACGACATCGAACGCGTTCCAGCCAGCCTGATACGCCTCCGCGACCACGCCTTGAGGCCACTGATCCGTGCCATCCTCGTCCTTGACGTTGAGGCCGACACGCACCTCGTAAGGGCTGAGGCCAGCATAGACCTTGCCGGTGATCCTGATCTTGCGGCCACCAAGGCTCGTGCCCGAACGCGGGTCGCCGTCATAGGTGAGGCGACCGTTGCAGATCATCGCGTTTCCGTAGACGCTCGCATCGTTCGGCGTGAAGATGCTGCTTCCAAGACCGTTCGTGCGCCAGTCGCCCATGAACTCAGCGCCTGCGTCATCCACGAAAGTTCCTGTCGACACCAGATTTGTACCGAGATTGATCCGCGCCGTGAGAGACAGGGCCGACGCGGCCATGGCGCTCGTCAGGTCGGTCGTCGTGATATAGTCCGCCTGGATGTCGGCCACGAGCGCTCCGACGCTTGTGCCGGCCGGATTTTCGATCTCCGCCTTCAGCGCGGTCAGGGATGTGGCAACCGACCCGGACGGGTCCGTCAGCGCGTAGTCGGATGCCGCGACCTGTGCCGTCAGTTCGCCGATATCGGCATAGGTGGATTGCGCCGCGATCTCGGTCGCAACGATACCCACGACCTCTGTCTTGTCTGCTTTCGCAACCTGAAGAGAGGTGATGTCAGCGGAGTTGCCCGCCACAGCGTCGCCGAGCGAGGTGTAGTTCCCAAGCGCGTCCCAGTAGCTCGCGTTCGGCGGCTCGACATTGGTCGACTGCGCCGTGGCAACGTAAAGGACGCCCTGCCAGGTCACCTGCTCGCCGATCTCGTAGGTGGTGGCCGCGTCCCAGTCCTCGATCGCCAGCAGGTCGTCAACCTGCGCCTGCACCGCGTCGATCGCCGCGGTCAGCTCGTCTTTGGCATTGCCGACAGCATAGGCGATGGACCCCGGCGTCGTGTCGTCCGCGGCCACCAGGTCGCGCAGGGCGCCGACCACGCCGACCGCATTGGTCAGCGCGAGATAGTGGTTGTCATAGGCCGCCTGGATCGTCGCCAGAAACGCCGCCTCCACATCGGCGGGCGTAATCTCCATCGCGGTCGCCGCGTAGGCCACGACCTGGCCGGCGGAGGTCCAGGCGCTGACCCGGCCGCGTGCCGAGACGGCCTGCACCTCGACGCTGTAGGTCTCAAGCGCTTCCACCCGGCCCGACACCATCCGCGTCAGCGGCACGGGCTGATCTTCACCGGTGGTCCAGTCGTCGCCGCGGGTGACGTTCTTCCAGCGCATGCGATAGGCCGCCGGCGCCACGCCCGACGGGGCGGGGCGTTCGACCACCACGGCGATGCGCGCGTAATAGGCGCCTCCGGTCACGTAGACCTGGCTGCGTGCATCGGAGTAGACGTCCAGCACCACGGGCGCGTCGGGCACCTGCGCGGCATCGGGCTTCAGCGCCGTCGGCAGGGTGATATGCGGATTGTAAAGCGGGATCGGGCCTGCATCCGCGTCCAGCACTTCCGGCGCCGCGGGCACGGCCGTGATCCTTGCGGTCTCGTCCGGCGCGGGCTGCACGCTGCTGACCAGCAGTTTCATGGTTTCGGTCGCGGTATCCTCGACAAGAACGAGATCGCCCACGGCCAGTGCGCTCGCCTCCACGTCACCCGAGACATACGCCCAGTCCTGCCCCGCGCCGCTGGCGGTGAACGCGATGACGGCACCGCCATTGGCGGGGCGCACGGTGATCCGGTGATTGCCCGAAACCCCGAAATCCTCGTCCAGCCGCAGCCCGGTCAGTGCCGGCCCGTCGGCGTCGACGCTCAGGATGCGCGCGGCGCCCACGCCCACCAGCGGCACGTCGTGCACGAAAAGCACCGGATCGCCACGCTGCACCCGCAGGCACTCCCAGTCGCACTGCCACGTGAACCGCTCCGGCCGCAGGATCGCCTGGGCGATATGATAGCGGGCCAGCCGCCACGGATTGCCCTCGTCCGTGTCCTCGGCGGTCAGCACGACAGCCGGCAGTTCCAGCGTCTCGAACCGCGTGGCCGTCGCCGCGCTGTGGCCGGGGGCATAGACGATCAGTTCGTCCATCTGCCAGCCGGCCGGTTCCGACATCACCTGCACGCGCCAGGCGTGGATCTCCTGCGGAAAGGCGATCTCGCCCTGGAAGCCCCATGAATTGCGCGGCGTGAAGACGATGCGTGCCTCGTCGGCGGCGCGGTCCCGGATGATGGAGTATTTCAGGTCGGCCAGCGACCGCTTGGCGCGCCCGGCCGCGGCAATGATGTCGAGCACGTCGGCCAGCCGCAGGTCGGTATCGACCACGTAGTCGCAGGTCCATCCCGGCTCGTCATCCGCCCACGCCTTGAAGGCGGCCAGATCGATCTTGCCGTCCGGCACCGCGACATCGAGATGGTTGCCGCGGATCGCGTCCAGATACACCCAGGCCGGGTGGCGCACCGTCTGCAAGCTCGCCGACCAGGCCGAGCCATCCCAGACCGGCGCCAGCTGGTGGACGAGGCAGTTCAGCGTGTCGATATTGCCGCTCAACTGGTCCGTTGCGCGGATCCGCACGGCGATCTCGGCGATGCCGTCATGGCTGGGCAGTTCCTCGCCGTCGCGATCCTGCCAGGACAGGATGCTTTCCAGCGTCACCGTGTCGGAGTGGAAATCCGAGCCGCCGCCAATCGTGATCTTGTTCGACACCGACAGGCGGATGTCGAACTGCCCCCGCGCGGCAAAGGCGATTTCCTCGGTCAGCACGAACGGATCCCGGGTCTTGCGGAGTTCGTTCCATTGCCGATGCAGCGTCCAGTTCGTGTCGCCGGTCGCGCGATAGTCCACCTGCAGCGTGACCTGCCGCTGCTCGACGTCGCCGTCGTCGTCATCCGCGATCAGGCCCTGCGGGAAGCCGATCATCACCACCGCACGCGTGCAGTCCGTGGCCGTCGTGCGCGTGACGCTGTCGTCTTCGGCCACTTCGACGTTGTAGTAGGTCTGCACCATGTCGCGCGGGTAGAGCGTCATCTGCTCGGTCCCGGTGCGCCATGCGCCGATCTGCCCGGCCAGATCGGCATCCAGCGCCGTCGTGACCGTCTGGTCGACGTTCAGCAGCTCGATCTCGACGTCTTCAAAACTGGTGATGGGGGTTTCCCCGATCCGCAGATCGGAAATCGCCAGCGGCCCGTAGCCCAGGCAGAAGCGCCCGTGATAGACCGCCTCCCGTTCGCCGTCCATCGTGGTGTAGCCCGCCGCCGAGAGCGGGGGGTAAAGCCGGTGCCGGCCCAGCACCTTGGGCACCACGTCGTAGACCGTCGCGCGGTTCTGGGCGCCGGTGATCGTGTAAAGCGGCGATACCTCTCGCGACGCGGCCGAGGGTGTCTTCGCCGGCGGGATCAGCGCATTGATGGCCAGCCCGGCCAGCACCGACACGCCGGCGGCCACCATCGTTGCCGCGAATGTGCCCGCCGCCAGCCCGAAGACCGAGGTGGCAACCCAGCCGCTCATCGCCGCGATCAGCGGGCCCACCGCCGGACCGGACAGGCGATAGCGCACCTCGACGATCACACCCGGCGCGGGGCGGCAGCGGGCCCACATCTCGGGCACGACCTCGCTGACCTCGACCCCGCGGCCCAGTGTCACGAACGGCCGGCCCAGCTCGGGCCGCAGGTCGAGCCCGGCGACGATCGCGGCCACGGTCTGCCCGGCGGGCTGGTGCACGGTCTCCATCTCCGCCGACAGCGGGTGGCGCTGCACGAGGATGCAAAGATCAGAGGGCACGATAGCAGCCCTCCAGCTTCGGCAGCCAGAGCGAGGACGACCAGCGCTCGATGGTGGAGGCGCCGAATTGGCCGTCGGTGTGGAGCATGTCGCGCGTGTCGAGCGCGTAGCCCACATGCAGCACCCGCCCGCGATGCCGGAACAGCAGGGCATCGCCCTCGGCCACCGCGGCGGCCTCGACCCGGCGCCACTGGGGGCGCAAGCCATCGACCACGTCGTGACGCACGGCGCCCGGGATGGAGCATCCGGGGTCGGGCAGGAGGCGCCCCATCCGCACGCGCTGGAGCGCGAGGAACAGGCCCAGGCAGTCATAGGCCTCCGGCCCGCGCGCACCCTCGGCATAGGGCAGGCCCACCCAGTCCCCGATCATGAGAACAACCCCGGAAACAGCCCCGGCGTGAAGGCATGCCGGGCAAAGCGCCGCTCCAGCAGCGGCTCCACCGTCATCGCCCCCGAAATCGTCAGCGCATCGTATTGCACGCCGCCGATCTGCGCCGCGATCTCGGCCTCGACCGTATCGGGCTGGCTGGCGAGCACCCATGTCAGGGTCACGTCGATCACGCCCGAGGTCGCGCGCAGCTGCGCCAGCACATCGCGCTGCACATTGTCGAGCTGCCAGGACACTTGCGGGATAGCCTCGTCATCGTCATCGGGCAGCGCCACGCGAAAGGCCGCTGGCGTGTAGATCTGGCCGAGATGGGTCACATCTTGGTCGGTGTTGTTCGCCAGCCGAAGCGGTGCGGCCCAGTCGCCATGGGACAGCGAGGCCAGCACCACCAGCACCGCGCCCGTCTCCTGCGCGTGGATTGCGGCCAGCGCCGCGTTCGAGAGGGGGCGGCTCATGACGGCAGCACCTCCAGTTCGGCCGCGACGCGGAACACGCCGGGATCGGGCTGCGTCACCCGGTAGCCGCCGACAAAGCGGAAGGTCTTGACCGTCTCATCCGCAGGGTCGGTGGCGGTGAAGGACAGCGCGCCGGTCTGCAGCGTGGTGTCAAAGAACGTCTCGAAGCTGGCAAGCTCGGCCGCGGTCAGCGACGGGATCGCCCCGCTCCAGCGTTTCGGCGCGGCCGTCGTGCGCCGCCGCTGCTTGGCCGGCCCGGTCTCCATATCGGTCCGGAGCACGGCGTTCTCCGGCCCGGTGCGCTGCCAGCCGTCCCGTGCGACGAAGAAGGGAATGGAAGGCCAGACTGCCATCTACCCCCCCTGTGCCCGCGGACGCATGCCGAAGCGGGCGCTCATCGCCTTGTCGGCCCCGCCCGACCGCAGAACGTCCGTCACCGCCTGGCGAATGTCGAGATCGATCCGCCCGCCGGACTGGCGCACGGACACCTCTGCGCCGGCGTAGTTGTTGACATGCACCTCCATGCGCGGGGCGGCCGATTGCAGGGCATGGTTGGGCGTGACATAGCCGGACTGGCCCATGGTCAGCAGCTCGGGGCCGTTCTCGCCGACCCAATAGGTCGACCCCGCCGACACCGGGCCGCCGCCGGCGCGCCCCGGAAACAGCTGGGTGATCGACCCGGCGCTGCCGGCGCTTGCCGCGCTGCCGCCGGAAAACTGGCCGATCAACGCCTCGACGCCCCAGTTGATGCCCGAGCGGACCAGCGTTTGCGCGACGCTGCGCAACACGTCGTCCAGCGTCTGCGTCTGGAAGATCAGGCCGGTGATGGCCGAGCTGATCTCCTGCGCCATGTCCACGCCCGCCGCGCCGGCCTCCGCATACCGATCCGCCAGGCTGCCCAGGACCTGCTCGGCCTCAAGATCGCTCAGATAGCCGGCCTCGCGCAGCCGGTTCACCTCGGCCAGGCTGTCGGCATAGCGGTCGGCCGCGGTCTTCGCCTGCTCCAGCAGCCGCTCCGCCGCGCGGGCATCGGCCGTCGCCGTGCTGCCGCCACCGCCCGCGCGGCTGATGCTTGTCCGGGTGCCTGTGCCAGACGCCCAGGAGTTCACACGTTGCGCCTCTGCTTGGACCCTGGCAAATTCCGCCTTCACCGGGTCATAGCGCGGGTCTCGGGGGTCGAAGACCACCGGATCTTCCGCGCCCCCTAAACCGTTTTGCGCGAGCCTTGCCGCGAGCGCGGCGCTGATACCGAGTTGTTCGGCGAGCCGCGCGGCGGACTGTGCTGCCGGATCGAAGGTGATTGATGCTGAGGCGTCGGCAACCTGCTTGGCAAGCTCACGGGCGGCCTCCGTTTCCCGTGCGAATTCGATCATTTCTGACAGTGCTGACTGCAGTTCAGGCGGGATGTCCTTCAGGGACACGCCCTGCGCCTCAAGATAGGCGAGGATCGCCGACAGTGCGGCCTGCTGTTCATCAAAGCTGCCGGACATTTGGGATGAAACGGCCTGTAAGACGTCTTGGAACTCCCGGGCCTTCATTGTGCTTAGCCCGAAATCGCTCGCGATCGCCGCGACCGCAGTCTGCTTGGTGCGCCCCTTCGTCACCACAAGCGTGTAGCGGTCAATCACATCGTCGAGGATGGCCACCTGGTCGCGCAGGCGCCGCTCGGCCTGGGCGGCGGCGATCTCCGCCTGGGCCAGCGCGAAGGCGCGCACTGTTTCGGCCGCGGCGCCGTATTTCGCGCGCAACTCGTCGACACTCATTGCCAGCACATCGAGCGGGGCCTGCAACATCTCGGTGGTTGCCGCGACATGATCCATCGCCTCGTCGAAATCGCGCACGGCGTCGCGCCCGCCGATCAGCGCCGGGATCAGCACCGCCCCCATCGCCGCCGCGCCACCGGCCAGGACCAGCGGCATGCTGCCGAACCCCGCCAGGATATCGGGGATCTGTGTGGTGACCGCGGTCATCCAGCGCCCGGTCACGGCGCCGGACTGTGCGATCTGGTTCAGCTGAAAGGGCAGCATGCGCAGGCCTTGCTGGGCGTTGCTCGCGCTGACCCCCAGCGCGCCGATGGCCCGGCTGGCCGCGCCGGCGCCGGTGCCCATGCGGGCCTGCGCCCCGGCCGTCTGGACGGCCGCGCGGTTCAGGCCGGCGACCTTGCGTTCGGTCGTGCCGGCGGCGCCGGTCATCTTCTTCAACCCGGCCTCGACCTCGCGGGTGGCGCCGCGGATGGCCGAGGCATCGGCCTCGACGACGAGGGCGGCGCGCATCTCGGCGCTCATGTCGCCTCCGGTCGCAGCACGGCGCGCTCGATGATCTGCAGGCCGTCCAGCAGGCGCGCATCGGGCACGATGCCCCGCCAGCGCGCGACGACCTCGACCTGCACAAGGTCAAGACCGACGCGGTGCATCCCGCCCAGGCCCGCCACCCAGATCCAGCACCGCACGGTGGCCAGCGCCAGTTCGATCAGCGGGCGCTCCGACGCGGGCAGGCGCAGCGGTGCGGGCGCGTCGTCCTGTTGCATGGCCCGGGCCATCCGCGTGGCCGCGTCACGATCTGCACCGGTCTGTGCCATCACGTCCTCGATCAGGTCCTCGCAGGGGGCCGCGCGGCCATAGATCAGCCGCGCGGCCTGTCTCAGTTTTTTTCGCGTATCCCGAGGATGGCTTCCGAGAGCGCCGCATCGATCGCCAGGCGGATCGGCCGTTGCTTCAGCAGGCGGGCGCGGGTGTCCTCGGAAAACGGCAGCGGCGTGCCGGCCGGGGTCTCGATCCCGGTCCAGCCGATCCAGTATTGCGCCAGCCGGTCGCGCGATCGCGCGATCAGAGCCCGGATGTCGGTCGGGGCCGGCGGGGCCGCGTTGTCCTCTGCCGCCTTGTCGTCCGGGTCCTTGTCGGGCTCGAAGATCTGCAGCTCGTCCGCGGGCAGGCGGAAGCGCGCGGTGAACTCCCGGATTTCCTCGCCGCCGCCGGTCGGATAGGCGACCTTCACCGGCCAGTCGAAACAGTAGTCTTCCTCGAACACGAACATGCGCGGCGCCCCTCAGCTGAACCGGATTTCAATCTCGTCATCGCCGCTGTCCGGCTCGAAGACGAGATCGAGCGAGATGCCGAGATCGCCGTCGATCTCCTGCTCGCCCGAGAACTTGATCTGTGTGCGCGGCGCGGTGACCGTCAGGATCGACCCGGCCGTCTGCCCCAGCGTGAAGATCAGCGGCTGGATCGTGCCGTCGTGGATTTCGCCCAGCAGGTCCTTTGTTCCCACCGCCGGCCATTTCAGGGCGATGGCCCCGGTGAAGCGGCGCGGCCCCAGCGTGATCTCGTCCGGGCCCATGTACTTGTTGACCTGCACCGCGCGCCCGTCGGTGAAGCTGAAGCTGCGCACCGGCAGCGCGATGCCCCCCAGCGTGAAGGCGAAGACGTTTTCCGGCACGCAGTCGAGCGCGCGCGGCCAGCCCGCAAAGGCGTGCGTCTCGGCCGCGTGGGCGACCGGGGCGGCATAGCGCCCGCGACGGCTGAAGCTGAAGACCGGCTTGGCCCCGGCCTCGGCGGTGAAGCCGACGGAGCCGCGCACGCCGGCGACCGTCTGCATCAGGGCGCCATTGCGCATCTGCAACGTGCAGGACGGCAGCGCCGTGTCCACAGGCGCCGGGGTATAGGTGACATCCGTGTCTGCGGTCACGGCCTCCACCCAGCCGCCCGACCGCAGCAGATGCCCGAAGGCGGGCGCCACGCCGGCCGTTCCGGAGGGCGCGGCCTCGACCTGGTAGTCGATGCCGGCATGCACGTTGCGCCGGTCCTCGGCCTGCGCTCCCTCCCGGCCGGTCAGGAAACCGGGGTCCTGGTAGTCGGCTTCGAGGTTGCGCATCGTGACGTCGAGGCCGAGCACGGCATCGGTGGCGGCGGTAACCTCGGGGGAGCCGGGTACGGTCTCGATCTTTTCGCGGATCAGGCGCTGTTGCCAGGTGGCCATCGGGTCCTCACGTGATCTGGATGCGCCGGTCGAAGCGCAGGGTGAAATCGTCTTGCCAGAAGAGCGCGCCGCGATCGTCGATGCCCGATTGCAGCGCGCCGCGGGCGAACCGGAAGGCCTGCCCGCCGGTCTCCGGCGCATATGTCGTCAACGCGCCCAGCAGCGCCGCGCGCAGCGGGGTCAGCGCCCCGGCCGCCGTGGCCCCGCTGGCATCGGCGATGTCGCGCACCGCAAGGATCACGCCGATCCGGGCCGTCACGGCCTGGTCGATCGTGTCAGGCCCGGCATAGCGCGGATCGCCGGCCTGTTCGCCCAGCAGGATCACGAAGGCCGAGGGGAAGAGCAGCGACCGGGCATTCACCCGGCCCAGATCGGCCGCCAGCCCCGCAAAGCGCAGCGCCGGCACATGGGCCTGCAGACGGTCGCGCACCAGGGCGGGGTCCAGGACGTTCATCGCGCGCGGCCCTCTTCAAGTACGGCACCGAACCAGGCCGCGGTCAGGCCCTCGATGTCTGCCCGCTCGTCATCGGAAATCCCCAGATAGGGGCGGGCCGGAATTGTGACCGACCCGACCACGGCCGTCTCGCCATTGGCGAGCGTGAAGCGCAGGCCGCGGGCGGTCTTCGCGCGGATCGTGCCGCCGGTCTGGTGGATCCCGGCATAAATGATGTTCGACCCCACGCGCACGCTTTGCGGGCCGGGCTGTTCCGTGATCGACCGCATCAGCTGACCGCTGTCATGCAGCGTCAGCCCGCCCTCCAGCTGTGCGCGCAGGCTTTGCGGCCAGGGCACGCCGCCCGGGGTGACATTGGTCTGGCCGATCCGCTCTTGCGCACCGGCGACCAGCACCGCGCCGACCTGGTCCATCAGCTCGGTCATGTCGCGGCTCGCCGCCTCCAGCCGGTCGAGATCGGCCCGGGCGGCGACATCGTCGAGCGTGACGGTAAGCGTGACCATCTCAGAACCCCGTCAGGCTGTCGCGGGTGAGCAGGCGGTCGGGCCCGTCGGTCATGGCCACGCCGGGCGAGGCGGGTTCTTCCGATCCGGCCGTATCGTCGCCGAGCGCCACCTCGCCCTTGTGGATTTTCCGCAGGATATCCAGCGCGCCGTCACGCAGCTGGCGCATCGCCGTGCTGTCATGGCCGAGATTGGCGTAGAGGCGGTGCATGGCCAGGTCGCGGCAGATGACGGTCAACACATGGGGCGGATCGGCGAGCGGCAGGTCCACGCGCTTGGCGATCCATGTGTTGATCTCGGCCGCGGCATCGTCCAGCGCCTGCGCCAGGCGTGTATCGGACGGCTGGTCGGTGCCGTCGAAATCGGTCAGCAGTTGCAGGTCCTGCCCCGGGATCACGGCCTTCAGGTCATCGACGCTTGCATAGGCCATGGCCTCAGCCCTCGGACGCTGCCGGCGCCGGCGCCTCGGTCACGCGAAAGAAGGGATCGGCCTCCAGCCGCGCACGGTCGAGGGGGGTGAGATCGGCCGGGGCGAGATGCGTCTCGCCCTCGTCCCAGCGCCGACCGGCGCGGCGGATGCCGCCGGGGCGCAGGCAGGTGACCGTCAGCCGCGCCGCGGGGGCCGTGACCTCTGTCGTTTCTGTCGTCGTCTTCTTGCGCGCGGCCATGCCGGCCCTCCTCGTAATCGGGTTGCGACCGGGGCGGGCGCGCCGCCCCGGCGACAGGTCAGATCGTCAGCCGGTTCACGACCAGCAGATCGGCGGAGTTATGCCAGATGTTGAAATCGCCCCCGTCCACGCGGTCGGCTTTCAGCAGCGCCCGCGCCGCGGCCTCGTTCGCCGAGGAGACGACCAGCAGGCTCGGCTTCAGGTTCAGCTTGCGCCCGCGATGGCCGCGCATCTCCTGCATCGCGGCGCGTGCGGCAGCATAGTTGGCCGCGTTCAGCGTCTGGCGGGAGGCATAGATCAGCTGCCAGGCGCCGAAGCCCGCGGCGCAGCGGCGCTTGGCGCCCCACAGGAACTCGTCGCGGTGGAAGACATTGTCGTCGGTCAGGCTGGTCTTCGGAGTGATCGTCGCCGGCTGCCGGTCCTGGAAGATCATCGGCTTGATCACGCGCGTGTCGTCGATCAGGTACCAGGCGGCGCCGGTGCCCCCCTGGAAGTTCGACACCGACTGCTCGACGCCATTCGCATCCACCACCGGGTGATCGGTGTCGAAAAAGAACTGGCCATCGTAATGGGCGGTATCGAAACCGGTTTCCAACCCCTCCCAGACCAGTACGTCGGGCAGTTCCGCCGCGGTCTGCCCCATGTCGGAAACGATGGGCGCGTAGATCCCCACGCGGTCGTCCGAGATATCGTCCGCCGCGACCGCGACGGTCTTCTCGAACTTGCGGTTGGTGATCGTGAAGCCGTCGGTCGACAGGCGCTCGATATAGCGTTCGCCCACCCATTCGCGCATCGGGCCCAGCTCGGACAGGCGCGGATAGGCCTCGGTGCGGCTGGACGACTTGACCGTCATGGCGACCCGGCCATAGGTCGTTTCAACGCCCGTCAGACGGGTGTTGAAGGCGGTGTTGAAGCCCGTGTTGATGGCCGCCAGCGCAGCAGCTGTGATATCCATGACCTGTCTCCTCAGAGGATTTCGACGACGACGCCGGCACTGGTGACGTCAAGGCATTTGCCCGCGACCAGCGTGCCGGTGGCCGCGACGGTGTTGTCGTCGGCGACATAGACATCGCCGCCGATATGGGTGCGGTCGATCGACCCGCCATTGGCGACGAGGAAGGCGCCACGCTCGATCAGCGTCGTGACATCGCCGGCCGCGCCGTCGGCATTGTCGGCCTCTTCCAGGGCGACGCCGCGCATCGTCGGGGCTGCCGGGATCGCCGGGATCGCATTGCCCGACGCATCGAGTGCGACCATCGCGCCGCTGTAGATCGTGACCGCCGCCGCGACGGGGTCGGCAAAGCGCTGGCCAAGGCCGATGCGGGTGCGGGGGGTGTTGCGGGTAAGCGCGGCCATCTCAGACCTCCTGCTTGCGGGTGGCGAGGAAGGCGTCTTCGTTCACGCCCATCATTGCGGCGACATGGCGCTCGGTGGCGTCGAGCGCCTCGGTCCGGGCAGGCGGCACGCGGCCGGCCAGCTGGCGCGCGCCCGGCGCCACCATCACCGGCGCCTGCGCGGCCCATGCCTCGAACTCGGCCAGGTCCTTGGAGGCCAGCCGCCGCGCCCAGTCTTCGGAATGCGGCATCAGCTTGCCCTCGTCGCGGGCGGCCTGCAGTGCGGCCTCGACCTTCGCCGCCTCGGTGTCCGCCTTGAGCGAGGCAAACTGCGTCTGCAGCTCGGCGAAGGCGGCCATCGGCACGAACGCCGCCGGGTCGGGCGCGCCGCCCTTCAGCCGCGCGGCGATGCGGGTGACGGCGTCGTCGCCGGTCTCGCCAGCGGCCTCGGCGATCGAGGCCAGATGCGTCTCGGCCTCCAGAGCCGCGCCGATCCGGGCGATGATGTCTTCGGGTGTGTCGACGCTGAGGCCGAGCAGGTTGGCAATTTCGTCGAGCGGGTCCATCCCGTTCTCCTCCGATACCTTGGATGCAAGTTGCTTGAGCTGCGGCAGGGCCGGCGTGTTCACCAGCCCGGCGCCTTCGATGAGCATGACCCGGCCGGCCTTGGTGGCCTTGAAGACGGGCGAGACGAACCGGTAGCTGCGCTCTTCCAGCGCCGCACGGCCCGCCGGCGTCCACTCCACGGCGGCGACGATGCGGTCGCCGTCGGCGCGCAGTGCCGTGATCCAGCCCGCCGCGCGGCTGTCGGCCGTGCCCTGATCGGCAAAGGAGCGATGGTCGAAGTCGATGGGCAGCGCCCGCGCCCCTTCCTCGCCCGGCGCCGCGGCAAAGCTCGCCGCGATCAGCGCGGCCGGGTCCTCGACGCGCATCGCCACCTTGCCGCGCCCGTCGGCGAGACGGAATTCGCCCAGCGGCATGATCTCGATTTCCGAGGTCACCGTATCGGGCAGGCGCGTCAGCGCGCAGAAATGTCGGGCATGTCCTGTCATGCAGACAGGGGTGCCACAGGCCCGCCCCGAAAGGCCCGGGGATGGAGTTTCGGGGGGTCGCGGGGTTACCCCCGGGGGTCGGCCGGGGGGATCAGGATCAAGGGGTGTTTAAAACCCGCGGAGCGCGTTCAAAAAGGCCCCTGCCGGGTTTTCCGCGGGGAGTGTGGCCCCCGCCGCCTAGCGGGCCTCAGCGGGGCGCTCTGCCGCGCCCGGTTCCGAGAGGATCTCGACCATCGTTTCCGCCTGGCGCAGCGCGGCCTCGTGGCCCGCCACGTCCGCGGGTTCGCGGCGCAACTCGTCGAGGAGACGCTTCCATCCGTCGAGGTCGAGAAAGTCGGGCGTGGGGTAGAGGGCGAACTTCATGACGACAGCCTTTCGATCAGGTCGGCATGGCGCGCGAAGAGATCGCGCAACTGCCCCGTCACACTGAAACGATAGCGGATCGCCCCGCGCCGCTCAAGGTAGAGCGCGAGCGCATGGTGCACGACATGGCCGCGGTCGGCCTCCGACAGATGGGCGGTTTCGGCCCGGATGACGGGCAGCGCCGCGCGTGCGAAGGCTGCGAGCTGGTCGTCGAGGAGTTCCGCGCCGGCCTCGGCCCGCCAGACGGCCCCCCCGGGCGAGACCGCCGCGATCGAGGCGGTGCGCGGATGGGCCAGCACGCGCAGATCGGCCACCGACAGCGGGCTGTCGGCCAGGTGGCTGTGGACCAGGTGCAGCCCGCCTGTCGTCGCAGCCGAGCCGCCCAGCACGGCATCGACCGACACCCGGTCGGGCGTGTCGGCGGCCGCATCGCCGGCGGCGGCGGGCGTCCAGTCCTCGTCATTGACGATCAGCGTCTCGCGCCGCAGGGCGGTCTGGCGCAGGCGCAGCGCCTGAACCTGCCCGCGCAGGGTGGCCCGGTCTGCCCCGTCCAGATCGCCGAAGACCTCGTCCACGCGATCGGCGATGTCGAGCCATGTCGCGCCGGGATTGGTGTCGAAGCCCGGATGCACCCCTTTGGGCAGTTTCACGACCTCGCCGGTGCGCTTGTTGGGATAGTCTTCCTCTTCCAGATCGAGGGGCGGCGAGACGCTGCGCCCGTTCCGGCGCATCCAGCCTTCGGTGCGCTGGATCACGTGGCAGCCGCAATACCAGCCGTTCGGCGGGTAGATGCGCCGCCAGATCGGATCATCCACCCGCCAGATATGATCGTGAAAGCGGGCGTGCTCCTCGCGCTTCGAGGGCCGCTCCACCTGGATATAGTGCAGATAGGGGAAGGCCTGTTTCGTGCGCTGGATGCGCGCCCAGTGCCCCGCGGCATGGGCGGTGCGCATATTGGTGTCGTAGATCGTGCGCAGCCGGCGGGGCGAGCCGAGCTGCACCTCGACCATCTCGCCTGTCTGCGGATCCTCCATCAGCGATTTGCCCCACCAGCCGGCCTTTTGCAGCGCGGGCTCCAGATCGGCCTGGAACTCTGCCAGCGTGCGGCCCTCTTCCAGCGCGCGCTGCAGCTCCGCCCGGATGGTGGCCAGCACATCGTCGTTCATGGCCTTGGCCACCACGAAATTGCGGGCATGCTCTTCCCGCCACATGTCGAGATGGTGGAAACGCTGACCCGTTGCCGCGAAGCCCTTGGAACGGAAATAGTCGATGGCCTCCAGATGCGGCAGCGGCTCCAGGTCGATGGCCATCAGTCCGCCACCTTCGCACCCAGCGCACCGGCCATGCGCGCGGCAAAGGTCGCGCGGGTCAGATGCTCCTGCAGCGCAGGCGCGGCGGGCGCGGCGCCGAAGGCGTCCAGAATGTCACCGACCTCCTCGAAATCCGCCGCCCCTTCCAGCGCCTCGATCAGCGACGAAAGATCGGCCTCGGCCAGATCCTGCAGCGTGCCGTCCTCGGCCAGCCGGCCGACCAGCGCATCGATGCTGTCAGTCGCGGCCGCGGCGTCCTGGCGCGAGGCCATCTGCCGGGTTTGCGGCGCGCCCGGGTCCTGCGCCGGCGTCTGCCGCATCTGCAGGACGTCCTCGCCCTCTTCCGGTTCGCGCAGGGCAAACGCACGGCGCACATCGGCCGTGGCGATCTTCAGCCCCAGCGCCGGGGCATGTTCCAGCAGCCGCAAGAGGAGTTCCGGATCGGCCCGTTCAGGCGGGACAAAGCCGATATCCGGAACGGCCACGCCCGCGCCGAAATTCAGCCGGGTCAGCGGGCCGGCAAGATCGCGCTGCAGCGTGCCGGCCAGCTGCTCGGCATCGGCATCGCGGATATCGCTGCGCACCTCTTCGTGGATCTTGCCCACGGCATGACCGCCGGCGATGGCGTCGGTGGTCGCCACCTGGCCAAGCACGCCCTTGGAGATCTGCTCGTCCCACCAGCGCGCAGCCCCTTCGTAGAGCTTGTCCACTCCGCCGCCGGCGGCGCTGACGATCTCCACCTCCATGCTGCGCGGCACGATCGCGGCCATGTCGACCCCGATCTGGCGCACCGCGCGCAAGAGCGTTGCGCGATCCTCGGCCGTGGCGTTTTCGTCATACCGGCCCAGCCGCAGGGGATGGCCATAGGCCTCGGCAAAGATCGCCCAGTCCTTCAGGTTGAAGTTCTTGAACATGTAGGCCCAGGCGGCGAGCCTGGCCAGACCGCCGCGGATCGCCAGACCCGACTTCGCCTTGGCCACATGCACGATATACTTGTCGGGCATCAGCGGCTGCGGCCCGTCATTGTCGCGCAACAGGATATGCCGGCCGTTCTCCTGGTCGAACTCGAACCAGCGCGGATCGACCCATTCGACCCCGGCCACGGCCATCTCGCGCCCCCGGCGTTCCCACAGGATTTCGCTGACCGAGAAGCCCTTGCCAAGCGCATCCATCATGTCGATCAGGGCCGTTTTGACCGGCGCGGCCTCCAGCGTCTTGCGCACCATCTCGGCCGCCTCGGCCGCGGCGGGGCTGTCGTCGCCGGGATCGACCTGCAGCGCGAGCGCCCGGATGCCGCGTTTTCGCACGCCCAGCACCGCGCTGTAATGCAGGTCCTTTTCCTCCATCTGCTCGGCGAGTTCGAGATAGGCCACCGCATCGCCCGCCTCGGCCGCGCGCAAGAGCGCCGTCACGCGCGGCGGGGTCAACCCGTCGGCGGGATGGCCCGACAACACCTGCCGGACCGAACCGAGCGAGGCCACCGCCTGGCGCTCCAGCAGCTTTGCGGGCGCAACCGGCGTCATCGGCCGGCCGAACGCGTCGAGGATCGGCATCACCAGGCTCCTTTCCCATGGCCCCAGCGTGCGCCGGCGCCGTCGTCATCATCGTCATCGTCTGCCGCAGCCCAGCGGGACCGCGCGCCCTTGACGGGCTGATAGTCGTAGTCCGGCCGCCCGCCGCCGGCGACGCCCACCGCCAGCGCCGCGGCCCAGAACCTGTCGGCATGGCCATCGGTTTCGCCATCGGCGACCAGCCGGCGGATGCCGGTCGGCCCGGTGCGGCTGGATATCGCGTGCAGATCGGCGCGCAGCACCGGGTCGCCCGCGGGGATCAACATCTCGCGATCCTCCATCTTCTCCTTCAGCGCGGTGGCGAGATCGAGCTTTGAACCCGCACTGAACAGCACGCCGTCGATGCGGGCCGCGCCATGGCGGCGCTTGGCGTCCTCCACCGGTTTTTCGCCCATGCCGGTCTGGTCCATACCCGCGCGCACCACGCGATAACGGCGGAAGACATCGTCCAGCAGCGCGTCCTGTTCGGCGAATGTGATCCGCTTTTGCGCAATCACCTCGCGCGTGACCAGCCGGCCGCCCGTCTCTTCCACCACCCAGATCACGAACAGGTCGTTGCGCGCCGCAATGTCGACCCCCACGAAGCAGGGGCCGCCCTGGTAAAGCTCTGGCTTGCCGGCCTCCTCGCGTTCGCAGGCGGAGATCAGGTCGTAATCGAGCCAGGCGCTGGCGGCATCCAGCCATTTCAGCTCGTATTCCTGCGCCCAGGCATCCTCGTCCGCGATCCCGGCGCGCAGCATGTCCACATCGCGCGGGCAGCCCTGGCGCACGGCCTCGTAGATATCGACCACATGGCGCGACCAGACACTGTCCTCGGCCGTCATCAGCTCGAAGAACTTGTTGCCCTTGCCGTTGGGCGTGCTGATCACCCGCAGCTTCTGATCGCCCTTGGACACGACCGGGAAGAGCGCCGCCCAGATCTCGCGCGACTTGGCGTGAAAGGCGAATTCGTCGAGGATCACATTGGCACTGAACCCCCGCGCCGTGTCGGGGTTGGCCGGCAGCGCGGTGATGCGGGAGCGGTTGGGAAAGCGGACCTCCAGCGCCTTGTAGACGGCATCGGGCCCCTTGGCCTGGGGCGCGCGGAACTCGGTCTCTTCAAAGACCGGTTCGCCGCCTTTTACGAGGGTGTTGTAAACCTCGTAATAGGCGCGCGTCATGGGCTTGATCGCCTCATCCATCGCCTCGGCCGCCTGGCGTTCGCCCCGGCTGAGGATCACCCAGCGCGCGCGGCGATCCTCGGCCCAGCCGGCGAAACAGTCATCCACGCATTCGCCGCAGGTCGAAAAGGTCTTGCCGATCTGGCGGGACATCATGCCGATCTTGAACCGGCTGGCATCCGCCATCCAGGCGCGCTGATAGGGATAGAAGGCGATGACGGGTTTAGCCATGGCGCGCCGGCAAACCAAGGATTTCGGGATGCGCGAACGCGCCTTCGACGACATGCCGGATCGCCGCTCTTACGGCAGCCGCGCGGTCGAGGACATCTTCATAGTCGCTCGGATCGCGCATATGGTCACCCAACTCCATCAAGACCTCGCCGACCCAGATCGTCATCTGCTCGTCATGGCACACCAGATCGGCCAGACGGTCGGCGCGCACGATATCGGCGGGACTCATGCCAGCACCCATTGACCACCGCGCAGCCAGCCATGCCAGTGCCCCTCGCAATTCACCGACGGGTGCAGCGTGACTTCCGTCAGGCTGCCATTCCAATACCAGGACGGCGCTTCAGCAGGCTTGAACCGGTCCCCGATGGTGATCGGGCGCATCTGGCCGCAGCCGCAGGGGCAGACGAACCACATCCAACGCGCGCCGACCTCGTCAGGATCGGGCGGGCCGATCCAGAAGCTGCCCGTCAGTCGCCGGTCGACCAGATCGTGCCGGGCGGGGATATGGATCGCGGGAATGGGGAGCGAGGAGGGGATCATCGGCTCACCCATCCTGCCCGGCGAAGTACTGCGGTCGTCTTGAAAGCTCGGCGGCAATGAAGTCTTCCGCAAACAGAGGAAACTTCTTTTCGAGCCGCCGACGAAGTCTTAGCCGGCGCACTCGCGCCTTGGCCTCGACGCTCCAACGCCTGATAGGGCGCTGCTCTATGCATTCCCAGCCTATCGTCCAGCCGCTACCGGGTGCACACTCCGTTCCTGGCGCGATCATCTGCTCGATCTCGTGTGGGATGGTTCTCGGGTGATCACAAATGACCGCCTTCAGGATGCGGGGCATGTTGTGCGGCGGCACGGTGTATGGGTTGCCCCAGAACAAGCGACAGCGCCATTTCGCAGCCATCCCTTTACTCCTCCGTCAGGCGCCATCCGCCACGCACAAGGCCGGCCCACAGCCGGTCGCGCTCGGTGGCTTGCATGTCCATCACGTCGCGTTTCAGCGCCTTTTTCAGCGCGTCGTCGATGGCCTCCGCTTGCGTCGCGTGGGCATAGCCGGTCTCGCCCTTGGCGTTCTTCCACCGCCACGCCATCAGCGCCGCTCCCGGTACGCGCGGCCGGCCGGGCAGCTGCACGGAACGGTTGCGACACCCATCCGACCGTTGATCGTCATCCATTCGGAGCGCAGGCCATAGCCGTCACAATGCGGGCAGTCCGGCTCCTCGCCGTCGCCATCTGTGTGCGGAGGCAGGACCGGCGGTTCTAAAAACGTGGCATCGAACATCAGGCAAACCCCATGATTTCGCGCGCCTTCTGCGCGGCGGCCTGGTCGATCTCGCCGCCGGCCACGGCCTCGCCCAGTTTTGCGGCCAGCGCGGCGTGCTCGGCTTTCAGGATCGCATCGCGCAGGCCGGTCGAGCGGATCAGGTTGTTCAGCGCGGTCGTCAGATCCTTCATCCCCCGCGGGTCGGGCAGCGCGTCGGGCGTGGCCATCGCCATCTGCAGCCGCCACTGGATCGTGGTCAGCTGCTGGAACAGGGCCGAGGTCACGTCGACCTCGTCCTTCAGGCTGGCCTCTTCCAGGAAGGCGCGGATTTCGTCCTGCGCCTGATCCTGCATCCGGGCATAGTCACGGAATTCCTGCCCGAAGGCATGCAGGGCGGATTTCTGGATGCGCAGCTCTTCGCCGCGCGCCTCCAGCATTGCGTTCAGCTCATCGGCCAGCCCCTCGTAATCGGAAAAGCCGCGCGCACGCAGGGCGTCCTGCAGCCAGCGGCGCAGCTCTTCGGGCAGCAGATCGACCTTGCGGGGCGGCGGCATGCGCGTCAGCCCCGCGGCCGGGGGCGCTGGATCTCGGGGTGGTGGGTCACGCCGCGCGCGATTTCCACGCCGTCCTGTGTCGCGGTGGCGATCACGAAATCGTCGTGGTGGCCATCGAGCGTCAGGAACCCGTTCTCGGCCAGCCAGGTCAGTTCGGTGATCACCTGGCTGCGCGTGGACCGCAAGCCGAGGCCTGCCAGAACATCGCCCAGGATCGAGGCGTTCGAGGCATACCCAGAACAGGCCTCCAGGTGGCGCAGGATCGCCAGTCGCCGGTGGCGGCGTACCGTGTCGGAATAATCGCTCATCGCTTGCTCCCGTCGAGCAGATGATCCTCGTGGCGCGACACGATGGCCTCAAGCCGCGCCATGATCTTGTTCGATCCATCCATCACGGCGCGCATCTCGCCCAGGGCGCCGCTGATCTTGGCCATTTCCAATTGCACCGCGTGGATGTCGTCCTTGCCCGGCAGTTGGCGCACGGTGCCTTCCAGTGCGTCGGTGCGGCGCGTCAGGTCGTCCATGCGCCTGGACCCCTGCCGGAACCGCTCCTCGATCTGGCTGTGGCGCTCGGCCGCGGCGCTCTCGACCGCGTCGATCCGGCGGCCGTTGGCCCGCGACCCGCTCATCAGCAGGTTCCAGACCGTCGTGCCGAGCGCGAGGGCAGACGATCCGCCGGACACCCAGACGACGATTTCCGCAACCTCCGGCGGCATCTCAGGTCGCCCAGCCGAAGCGCTTGGCAACGCGCGACGCGCCGAAGGTGCCGACAGTGACGGCCGCGCCGCCCACGAGCTGGCCGAGCGGCGCGATCTGCCCCACGAATTCCCCGGTCGCGGGGTCGAACTGGATATAGCCGGCATGGGCGAGCGCCCCGCCAAGGGCGTAGGCTGCGATGCGCGCGGCCAGAAACAGGGTGTCGATCATGGTTTCAAGCTCCGTAAAAGTCTGGATAGAAGGCCGATGAAAGGCGGCCGCGACGGCGTCCCTTGCCGCAGCCAGGGTCCGACGCGGAAACCCGGGCAGGCCTTGGGCGCGTAGAGATTGTGCCCGGTCACCTCCAGGTGGCCGAAGCGCGCCTGCAACTCGGCAATCAGGGCGCGCAGGGCACGGTCCTGCGCCGGGGTGAAGTGATCCTCGAACGCATCGTCGGCCGACGCGCCGTGACCGCCGATCAGGCAAAGCCCGATCGTGCCGGTATTGTGGCCGCGCACATGCGCGCCGATCCGTGCCAGCGGCCGGCCCATGGCGCAATGCCCGTCGCGGTCGATGAGATAGTGGTATCCGATATCGGACCAGCCGTTGCCCTGCACATGCCAGCGCCGGATCTCGGCGCGCTTCTCGAACAGGCTGTCGCCGGACTTCCAGTCGGGCGGGGTGGCCGAGCAGTGAATGACGATTTCGCGGATCGGACGCACGGGTCGCAACCTCCGGATGACCATGGACGGGATCAGAGGTGCCACACCGGCACGCGAATAGGCGGGGGGATGGTGTTTCGGGGGTCAGTCCCGGCCGAACAGGGGCAGAGGCATCTGGGCATCGGCGGCCGCATCGCGGCGCATCTGGCTGCGCAGCTTGTGCACATAGGCCGCCGTCACGCCGAATTCCGCAGCGATATCATTTGCCGATCTGGTCGGTTCGGTCAATCCGGCATCGAGAATGGCCGCGCGCAGCCGCGAGGACCGGTCCTGACGTTCGCGGCCGTGCACGCTGGGGATATCGACCGCCGTGCCGCCGAACCGGGCCGACAGCCATCGCACCACGTCGAGCCCCAGTTCATCGCCGAGCCGGGAGCGGTCCGGACGTTTCGGGATGTTGCGCCGCTGCCCCCCGGCCGAGGCCAGAAGCCGCAGGGCCGCGGCCTGCCCGAGATCGTGCTCAAGCTCATCGATCCAGGTATCGGGGGGGGCGGGCATCGCCTCAGCCCTTTTTCTGGCCGTGGCGCTGGCGGGGCCATTGGGTGGGCTCGACCGTCACCACGATCTTCCCGCGCAGCCGGAACCGCATCCCGCCGACCAGCACGCCGGTGATGCCCTCATGCCCCTCGGCCACGGCGACGGCGCGGCCGATCCTGCGCCGCGTGCCCTCCACATCCACGCCCATGGCGCGTTCGAGATAGCGCAGCACGGCATGGTCGGAGACCTCGAAGGGCGGCTTCTTCATCGCTCTATCTCGTCTGCCAACGCGCGCAGCAGCCGGGCCACGCCTTCCGCATCGGCCCCGAAGGGGAAATATTCGGCGACGTTTGCGACAAAGGTCGGGCCCACATCCTCGCTCAGGCCGACAAGGAAATACGCGAATTCTTCCGGGTCGCAGGACAGGGCCGCGGCGAGCTGCCCCCCGGTGTACATGCTTTCCAGGCAGACGCTCATCTCGGCCGCGCCTCCCCGTCCAGCACGATGCCCTCGCGCGCGCACCAGTCCTTCAGCGCACGGATCACCGCGTTGATCTTCTGCGCATCGCGCAGCGCGTCCACATCCAGCGGCACGCTGCCCCAGGCGTCCTCGAAGCGCGCCCGGATGAAGGCGTTCAGCCCCTTCCGGCCTTTCACGCGGGTCTTTCCGGCGCGCGAAAGCTTGCTCCACAGCACATGCACCAGCCGCAGATCGGAGCGCGGCGCCATCGGCCGCGCCGCCTTGCCCGGCCGCGGCACGAAGCCGAGGCCCCGCAGAACCTCCAGCACCTTGTGCTGCTCGGCCTCTGTCATGTCCGACAGGCTGGCCTTGCCGGTGGCCTGCAACTGCAAATCGTGGCGGGTGTCGGCGTCGAGGCCAAGCTCTCGCGCGCCGACATGGATCAGCTTGGTCAGGGCGGGGTTCGTCATGGCACGATCGCCTGGGCACAAGGGGCCGGGGCGCGCACAAGGCGCCAGAGGCAGACCCCGCCATAGATCGCAAGTCCATCGATCAGAAGACCAAGAACGAGCACAGTGACCAGAACCCGGGTATCGAGCGTCAACACCTCAAAGCCCCCCCTTGCGCAGCGCGGCCATGTCGAGGCCGGACAGGACCGGGCGCAGACCGTCCTCGGCCGGGCCCGGCTCCTCTGTGCCGAGCGGCGGGCCGAAGCGCAGGATGCGGCGGCCGAGATAGAGTTCGATTGCCCCCTCGGTCCGGCCAAGGCCGAACATCAGGTCGGTTCCGGAGAAATGTTCGATGATCATGGGTGCCTCCCTCAAAGCTTCGCCACATCCAGGGGCACCGGCTGCCAGGCCCCGTCGGGGGTCGCGCGCCGGTAGCCGCGGAAATACGTCTTCGTGCCGACCACACGCATTGCATCGCGGATTGCCTCCATCGCGCTGCGCCACCGCTCATCGGCGATTTCCAGGCGCAACAGCATGAAGATGTTCGCCCGGTTGACCTGGCCGGTCTTGTCGGTCTGGAAAGCGCGGGTGATCACGGCGCGCAGTTCCTCGCGCGCGCCTTCCGTCCATTCCAGCAGGCAGTCGTCGATCAGCTCCTTCGCGACCTGCAGTTCGGGGCCGAAATCGATGCGGTCCTGCACCTGCACCTCGACCTTGAAGAGGCCGTCATAGGACATCAGCGTGCGGTTGCCCTTCCACTTCTCGCCACGGCGCGCGCCTGGCTCGATGCCGTATTCCTGCCGCAGCAGCGCATCGAAATCCCCGATGTCGTCGAAGGTATGTTCCTTGAACCGGGCGATCTGGTCGCTGAGCGAGATGGCATAGCCCATGATGCGCCGCACGACCTCGTCCTGCAGCTGGTCCTCGGGACGGATGGCCGATACGGGAACCAGCGCGCCCTTGGCATCGCGCATGTAGACGTCGTCGTGAATGACGACTTTCCCGTCGGGGATCGGATGGGGGTCGAACGCGGTCACAGCTTGGTCTCCTTGATCGGGGAATAGGGGCTCCGGTCGGGCGCCGGGGCCGTGGGCGGGATCGGAACGACCCCGAGGGCGAGGAGCGTGGCCGCCATGGCCTCGATCTCCTCGTAACTGATGCGGGACGTGCCAAGCCGGCCCCGGGCGTCGATCTTGCCCATGGCGCGGGCCGCGGCCGCCAGCATCTCGGCTTCGGTGAAGCGGCGGGGCTCAGCCATCGGCGCGCCCCCCGGTCTCGTCCGCGTCGTCCAGTACCGCCGCGACGAGACCGTCTTCGGCGGCGGCCTCCAGCACACGGGAGGCCAGCACGGGCAGCGAGACGCCACGCGACGCCGCGGCCTCGGCCAGATCAGCGCGGGCGACATCTGTCAGCGGCACGCGCAGATGGCCACGCACGCCCGTTCCGGGGCGGGCGCGCTGGAAATGCGGCACGTCCTGACCCATGGCGCGGGCGCAGGTGATCATGCTGTTAACGGTGGGCGACGCGATCTCCAGCTGGCGCGCGATTTCGACCGGACGCATGCCGGCGCGCGCCAGCGCCAGAACCTCGGCGCGCTTGGGATGGGGAGCGGGCATCAGGCGTCTCCCTTTTTGTTTAGCGCACAGCGGGAGCAGGCCCGAAACATCCGCACCCGCAGGCTGTTGGCACCGGAAAACTTGCGCGCCTTCTTCCGCCATGCCTGGCATTCGTGCGACGGCATCTCGCCCAGTTCCGGACAGGCGACCGTCGCGGCCTCGAACGCGCCCTTGAAGGCCCGTTCAATGGCGTCCAGATCGCCGGGATACTTGTTGCCCAGCACCTGGCTGATGGCCGAGCCGGACCAGCCCATCTGCCGTGACACCCTGTTCTGGCTCGTGGCCGCGCATTCTTCGGCCAGGCGCAGCACCCAACCGGGCATCGTCTCGCCCCACGCCGTGCGGGCCTTTGTCACCGGATCGTTTGCTTCGCCTCTCATGACCGCGCCTCCGTCTTCGGGGACATCACGGCGCCGAGGTTCGGATCCCAGACCTGCTTGACCCGCTGGATCTGCGGCGCGCGGGGTCCGGTCTTGCGCACCAGGCGGTAGATCGCGGGGCGGACACCGGGCCGGGCCTTCTGCACAACGCGCAGATATCCCGCCTTCAGCAGCGCCGTGCAGTAGGACTTTGCCGTCGCCTCGGTCACGGTCACGTCGCCGGCCGTCGAATGCACCGCCAGATCGAGCGCCGAGAACTCGCCCATCATGTTCATCGACCGCCACATGTTGCGCGTTCCGGCCCCTTGCGTGACCGCGCTGCCGTCCGCGCGCAGGCGCGGCGCGTGATGGCCCGCATCGCGGATCAGCGTGTAGCGCGCCGGGGTGCCCTCGACCGTGACGTACCCGCCTGCCAGCAGGCGATGCAGGTAATCGGCCACGGTCTTGCGGTTGATGTCGGTCTCCCGCACGATCTCGCCCACGGTGGCGGTGCGCAGCATGCGCAGGCAGGCCCAGACGCCGTCCTGCCCTTGCGGCTTGCTCGACGTGGCGAGCTGGTCAACGGGTTTGCGGCTCATGGCTTGATGTCCCCCCGCGGCCTGGGCGCCGCGCAGGCGAAAAAGCCCCGGTCGCCCCAGATATCGGGATCGACGGCATCCAGCCCGGCGGTCAGCGCGAATTCCCGCACCTTTGCCAGATTGATGCAGACCCGCCGGATCGAATGCACCGAGGCATGCAACAGCTTGGCGCGAAACGCCTCCGACAGGGTCACCTCGGCACAGTAGATGCGCGCCAGATGGGCCACGTCGTCCAGGCAGGCGGGCTCGGCCGTGACCCAATCGAACATCCGGCCATGGATGTTTTCCCATTGCTGCAACTGCTGCGGCAGGCGCTCCTCGCCGATCAGGATGATGGTCGCGCCCGAGCTTTCGTAGATGTCACGGACATGGCCGATCATCGACCGCTTGATCAGGTATTGCGCGTCATCGACGATCAGCACGCGGTCCGACAACGCCAGTTCCTGCGCGATCTGGTCGATCATGTCGGCGATGGTCTTGGCGGGCAGGATGCCCATCTCGCTCAGAATCGACTGGCAGAACTTCCGGGCGGTCCAGCTTTCCTTGACCTGCACCTGCAGCGCGTCAAAGCAGTTCGCGGCATAGACGGCCGCCGTCGTCTTGCCATAGCCGGAATAGCCCGAGAATGTCGCCATCCCCGGCAAACCGGGCGCGCGGTCGCGCACCTTCTCGATCAGTGTCACGAGCGCCGAGACGTTCCTCAGCGGCGCAACAGAGTTGTAAAGCCTGTGTTCTTGTGTCATTTTCGCTCCCGTCCGTGGGCCTTTTGGCCCGCCTCAAACCGGGGTCGCGCGGCCAGGCGCGCCCCGGACCTCTCAACTCAGAAACATCGCGTTCCCGCTGTGCTCGTGCATGCGCCGCATCCCCCGCCACTCGGCGGTCTGCCGGTAGCGTTCGAAGCGACGCGCCTCGGCCTCGCCCACCGGCTCGCCCGCCGCGGCCTTGCGCTCGATCTCCAGCGCCCAGCGGAACCGGTCCAGCGCAGTCTCCACCTCCGCTGCCTCTGCCTTGCGGGCCTGGTCGGCATAGTGGTGTTCCTGGAAGGCCACGATCTCGGCCTGCTGCTCGGGCGTGGTGGGGTCGCGATACGCAGGCCGGGTGACCTGCGCCGCGGCGGGCCGGGGGCCCTTGGGCGTCATCGCCACCACCTTGGCTTCCACCGGCGCGGCCGGGGCCGGCGCGCTGGCATCCAGCTCGCGGCCGATCTCGGCCGGCGTCATGCGGCGCGCCGCGGCCAGCGCCTGTTTCTGCACCCGTTTCCAGGCCTGCCGACGGCGCGCCTCGTCCTTGGCCGCGGTCAGGTTGTAGAACCCCTCGGCCTGCTGGCATGGCGCAAAGCCCAGGTAAGCCCCGGCCAGATCGTAGACATGGATGCCGGCATGCAGATCCTCGACATCGAAGCGCGCCACGATCTTCTGGCCGGCATACTCCACCATCCAGTCGGACCAGTAGTAATTGCGGAAGAGCCGCACCCGGCCATGGTGGCGGTTCAGCGTCACCGGCTTCTGGCCCATCAGCCAGAGGCGCCGCTGCTCCTCCGTCGCGCGCACGACCGTCGAGGCGGCATAGCTCTCGGCGAAGGTCTCATCGAAGCTGCGGCCCGCCGCGGTTTCCGACTGGCGCCCGACACGCGCATTGTGTTCGGCGATGCGCTCGCCCACCACGCGCACGAAATCGTCCAGCGGGATGGCCCGCGTCGCGTAGTCCTCCGGCTTGGCATCCGGCCGGTTGCCGGTATAGGCCCCCTGGAACCGGATATCCTTCGAAATGTCGCTGGCAAAATCGCGGAACGCCCGCTCGATGGGCTTGGCCTGCCCATGGGCCGGCTTCGCCCAATGGATCTTGATGTTCAAAAGCGGCAGAACACCCATCGGGTCATCGTCGCGGATCTTGCCGCGATAGCGCGTCTTGGCCCCGCCTGACAGCCACTTGGCCGCGAATTCCCGCCCGTTGTCGAAGGTGCAGTGCTTCGGGATGCCATAGGTTTCGACCATCTCGCCAAAGGCTGCCATCACGGCCACCTCGTTCGGCGTATGGTCGATCCGCCAGCTGAGGATCTTGCCCGAATAGAGGTCCTGATAGGCCACGATCTGCGGCCGCTCGGGCCGGTCCGACCCCGGCCACAGCACGAACACATCGAAGCGGTGGCAGTCGGCGTTCACCGCCTCCATCGCATGCAGCAACGCCTTGCTGCGGATCATCGGGGGATAGCAGCGCTCCAACCCTTCCACACCCTCGCGGGCATGGATTTGCACCACCCGGGGCACCTCCTGGTCGAACCGCCGCCGCGCCGTGCGCTCGGGCAGGCAGGCCCAGCCATTGGCCTTCGCCAGCCGCTCCGCATCGCGCCAGCTCTGGCTGAAGCTCGGCCCCCCAAGCCGCAGGTAAAGACCTTTCAGGCGCTCGAACCACTCGGGGTCCAGGGCGACCTTCGTGTCCTTCCGCGCCGCCGCCCGGTGGCGCGGGGCGAGATAGGGCAGCCGGTCGCTGGGCGCCACACCGTCGATCATCCCGAACCAGTCCCAGATCGTGCGCGCGCCCATATCGTGGCCCCGCGCGATCTCCTCAACGGCAAGCGTCTTGGCCGTGCCCAAGCCCGTCAGCGTGTCGACCTCGTCCAGCACCGCCAACCGCCGCCGCGCCTCGGCTTTCACCGCCTCGGGTACGGTTTCGAACCACGCCCAGGCCTCCGCCCGGCCCAGCACCGGCTTGGCCGCGGGCGCGGCCCCGGCCGAGGCCTGCAGCAGCCGCGTCTGCGCGGGCAGCGGGAACAGGCTCCAGTGATACTGCCACCCGCCACCACGGCCTTGCCGCTGCCTGGAATGCTTGGGATCTGCACGCCAGTTGGCCCGACGGGCCAATGCCTCGACCCCCTGGCGCGAAGCCGGCAGATCGGGCAACCCTGCCGCGGCGATCTCCGCAGCCGTCCACCACAGTTGGGCAGGCTCCCGGCTCATGCCGCACCGCCTTCCGATGCGTCCGGCAGATCGGCCATGAGCGCGGCCAGATCGTCCGCCCGCTCGCGCACGAACCGCCGCCGCGCGGCCTTGGGCGCCCGCGCCCAGTCCGTCAACAGCTTCTGAAAATGGGTTTCAACGGGGTCTTTCGGGGCCACCTCGACGCCGCGATACGCCTTGCGCGCGGCGCTTGCGCTCTTCGCTTCGCCATTCGACAGCGCGATACAGACCTGCGCGCGTTCGTGATCCTCACCGATCTTCCCAATCTCGGTCAGGTCTTTCAGCCGCACCGGGTTGGGCGCGGCCTCCAGCCAGCGCACCTCGTCGCGGTTCAACGCCGCCCCGGCGGCCACGATCTTGCGCACCTGCCGCGGCGTGATCCCCAGCTTCTCCGCTGTGACGTCAGCGAAGGAACCGAGTTCCGCGGCTAGCCCTTGCCGCCCGAGCCCACCGGCCACCTGGGCGCGGGTCTCCGGGTGCATCTTCTCGTAGATCCGCTTGCGCTCGGCCAGGAACACAGCGGTGTGCAGCGGCGTCAGTTCCGACCCGGCCAGATTGTCGTCAATCTCCATCACGCGGGCGAAATCGTCGTTGCAGACCCAGATCTTCGCCGGAACCTGCAGCCCTTCGGCGCGGGCGAAGGCCAGCCGGTGACCGCCCGCCATCAACACCAGCTTGCCGCCCCGCTTGCGGCGCACGTCGATCGGGTCCTTGATGTGACCAAGTTCGGCATAAGACGCGCGGATCGCCTCCACCCCTGCGTCAGAAACGGTGCGCAGGCGCGGTCCGTCCTCGATCCCGGCAGGGTCAAGCAGCGTATAGGGCTCCACCAGACGGGCGGTCATTTCGCACCCCCATCCTGCGCGGCCAGCGCCGTTTTCAGTTCTTCCAGCCAGTAGGAAAGCGCCTTCGCGCTGCTCGCGACCAAGGCAAGGTTGAAGGGCAGAACCCCGTCCTGGCCGGGGGCCGACGCGGAACCGGCCAGGACACAGGCCCGCACATGGGCCTCCTCGGCCTTTTCACGAACAATCTTCGCCAGTTCCGGCACACCGGGCGTGTCAGCCATCCTTCGGCTCCTTCAGCATCGTGTAGTAATACCGCCGCGCACCGTTCACCCGGCGCGCGCGGCAATGGATCACCGCGCCGTGCACGCGCAGCTCGGCCACGCAGGCATTCACCGCCATCACCCGCGCGCGCCGCACGATGTCGCGCGTCGTGTGCGGCCGCCCGTCCCTGAGCAGCGCCAGCACGCGCTGCAAACGGGGGGAGGAAAGCGGGGCGGCGTTCATGGCGCTACTCCGGGGCGTGCACGGTCAGCACATCTGGCCCCGCGCTTTTGCGCCGACATTCCGGGCACAGCCGGTTATGCGCGCCCTCGCTGTCGAAGACGTGCCCGCAGCACAGGCAGGGGCGTTTCCTGACCCGCGCGGCCCTCTCTCTCGCGCGCTGGATGTTCTCCATCCGCGCGGCGGCGAGGGCATGGGTGCTATACTGCCCGCCGACGCGCTTGCCGCCGTCGAACACGACATAGCACCCGCCAACCAGTTCGATGCGCAGCTTGCTCATGACTGGAACCCCCAGACGCAGAAGACCAGCCCCGCAACAAACACCGCCAGCGCCACCCCCCCGATCACATCGCCGACCCAGCCGTCCTGCATCCGGTCCGCCCAGGCGACGAAACCGGATACAACTTTCCGCCAGAAACCGGCACGCGCGCTATCATGGGGCGCGCGACTCACCTGACGGAAGGACGGCGTCATGATGCAGACGAAGCTCGAAAACCGGACCCCTGACAGCATGGAGCCGCCGCTCCGGCTGTTTTGGCGCAGCGAACTCTTCGACGAGCTGGCCGCGCTGGAAGACCGGGCCTTCCCCGGCATCCCGATGCCGCGCGCCGAGCCCGACATCGAAGAGGAGGAATGGGAGGACGTCATCGAGCTGTTCCTTGAGGACATCCCCGATGACGCCACCGGCATTCCCGGCGACCTGCCGCCTGTGCCGCCTGCACTCGGCGCGAGAGCGCTTCGCTGGCGGATAAGACAGGCACTATTTGCGCTTGGGCCTCTGCCAGAGCCGGGCACAGCGGCCCATCCCCCAGCAGGCATTCTGCCATCTCTCGCAGTTCTTCTTCCGATGCATGCGAAAGCCAGGCTGTCACTTGTTCTGGGCTGCGCAGATCTTCCCATGGTCTGGGTTCGGGCGACCGATCTGACGGCGATGCCGGCGCCGCAGAAACGCCCCGCGCGGCCGGAATAGCATCGGCCAGCGCAAGCGCCACAAGGCGGGCCCGCACTTCGGCCGTGAAGGGCGAGGGCACCCATTTGAGCGCGCCATCGACCACCCGGACCGGGCGCCAGCGGCCATCGAAAAGCACGAAGCCTTCCAAAACCTCCGCGGCGGCGGCGTCCTGCGCCGGCGCTTCGGGCGCAGGTGCTTCGGGCGCCTTGCTCGGCCTGCGAAAGAACACGGACGCGCTGGAGGTGCCCGTGTCGGCGTCTTTGTTGACCCTGATGCTGTCAACCATGCCTTCAACGAAGGCGGGCGGCGCGGAAATGGTCAGGAGCGCCCCACCGCCCAGTTCAAGACGCACATCCGCTGGCACCTCGGCCGCACGCTCTCGCGCGAAAGCCCGCGCCGCCTCGTTATCGTAAAATCCGGAATATCCAGTCATCACGCCACCTTCGATGTCTTGGGGGAACGGGGGGCCGGCCGCGGGATCGAGGCCGGCCATTCAAGATCGTCAGGCCAAAGCGCCGACAGGCGCTCCAGCATGTGTTCGGCGGTGCGCGTCCGCAGGTCGCCCCCTTTTTCCAGGCGGTCGAGCAGGTCACCCTTGCCCGACAGCCGGCGGGAAACGCCCCAATGCGTGATGCCTTCATGTTCGGCCAGACGCGCGCTCAGCGTCAGAATGTTTTCGATTTGCCTGCTCATAGCCGGATAATGGCCTTGTCTGGCCATTATAGTCAAGCCTTAACTGGCTATGGTTTGCCCCACTTCCAGAGTTGGCCTTATTGGGCTACGGTGAGCCTGTGAAAGATATTCTGGATGCCATAGACGCCGCCCTTGCGCGGAAGAACTTGTCTGCTGCCGCGGCTTCAAAAATGGCGGCCGGAAATCCGTCACTCATCAAGAACCTACGAAACAGAAAACCCGACCGGGAACGCCGTCACATCCTTGAGAACCTTGTGGACTTGGCGGACGTCCTCGATCTCGAATTCTACTTCGGCCCTCCGCGCGATCTGATCCCAGCCGAGGCAGCACCCGCAGACCCGGCCGGCCTCCCGGACTATGCGCTCGTTCCATTGCACGACGCATGCGTTGCAGCCGGTGCAGGGTCGGAAAACGGGGGCGAACCCGTCTCTTGCCATATCGCCTTTCAGCGCACCTTCCTGCGCGATCTCGGCGTAACGCCGACGGCCGCGCGGCTTGCCCGTGTCGCGGGCGACAGCATGCAGCCCACGTTGCAGCCCGGCGACATGGTTCTGATTGACACCAGTCGCACGGAAATCCGAAACCGGGGCCGTGGCGAAATACGCCGCCAGCCGCATATCTACGCGTTCCTTGAGGAGGGCGAGGCTCGGGTAAAGCGGATCGACCGGATCGATCGAGATTTGTACGCTGTCCTGTCGGACAACGCAGCGCACGCGCCGGAATACAAGACCGGCGCCTGTTTGCAGGAGATGCACATCATTGGCCAGGTCGCCTGGTTCGGCCGCGCGCTCAGATAGGGAGGCCCCTCATGCCGTACAGACCCCTTGTTCTCGCACTCGCCACCGCAATGGCCACGCCTCCGGTTCTGGCCGCGCCACCCGAATTGCAGGCCGAGCTCGCCGCGGTTCAGGCGCGCGTCGCGGCTTCCGAAATGTTTCTCTGCCGCATCGAGGGTGACGATTATTTATTCCCTTACGTCTTCGCCCGGCATGAGGATGGCACCCTCGGCAACATTGCGCCCTGGGAAGGGGAAACCGGCTGGTTCGGCAAGGGCGTTGCACAACTGACGGGCGGCGACTCGATGTTGGTCATTTCCGAGCGTCAGTACGTGGAAATCCGTCGCGGGCGTCTGCACACCGGCACCTGCGAAAAGGTGACCGACCAGGTGCTGGACCTGCTCGAAGTCCTATACCACACAGAGCCATGGACGACACGCGAGCTGACCGGCCAGGAGTGATCGGCGCCTCGATCTGCCCGAAATCGTTTGCATGTTCGTGCTAGTCTCAGACGGGCTGCGCGCTACGCTTTGTCTATATGTTTCAATGCTTTGCATGGAACATGCAACCCGCCAAGCCACCATGCAAACGCATTTGCATGTTCCGCGGGTTTCACGGCCCCTTCAAGAGCCCCTGAAATGGGCTGAAAGCCCTTGTTTCATTGACGTTGCGGCCCGCCTGCGCACATCTGCGCCCGCGTCGCCCTTAGGCCCCGGACTGCCCCGTTTCGCCTGTCACTGCGGACAACGCACCCGCCCCCGTCCAGCCCGGCCGCAACCCGTTATGCCCCTGATATCTAAGGCCCATCCGGCTTAGTCCGTCATCCCCCGAGGTCTTCCGACATCCTGCAGATATCCGTGTCAAACAACACCAGACAAGGCGCGGTGCGACAAGAGTTGCGATTTCGCGCAGTGGTTCAACGGCCCCAGCGTCGACCCGGCGTTGAAGGAATCCGAGGCGTGGCGGGGGATCCGGGATATCCACACCTCCTTTCACCACGGCGCGGCTGAGGTTCTGACCCTGGCCCTGGGGGGCCGCAGAGAGGATGCCAAGGCGCTGTTGTCGGGAGAATTCACCGACCGGGCCGACCGGATGCTCAAGGCGCTAAGCCTGTGGAAGCTGGACATGAAGACGACGGCGTCGGGCGCGTCCGACCGGGCCGAAACCTGAACCGCGGGCCGGTGGTGGCCCGCGTCAGGCGCGGGCCCTTGACGGCATGGTGTCAGGCGGGCTCTTGCGGGCGCATGTCGGCGGGGTCGATCCCGGCCACCACGACGGGTTTCTTCATCGCGTCGCGGCGGAACGGATCCCCCAGTTCCTGATTGATCATCGCCTCGATCAGGGTGGTCTGCCCCTCGGTCTGATCGTTCAGCGCCTTTTTCAGCGCCGCGGTCAGCCCCTCCATCGTGAAGGCCTGGATGCCGTGCAGCCCGCAGGCCTGTGCGATGCCGGCATAGCTGACATTCTCGCCCAGTTCCGTTCCGACGAAGTTGTCGTCGTACCAGAGTGTGGAGTTCCGCTTCTCCGCCCCCCACTGGTAGTTTCGGAAGACGACCATCGTGATCGCGGGCCATTCCGGGCGCCCGATGGCCGTCAGTTCCGTCACCGCGATCCCGAACGCGCCGTCACCCGCAAAGCCCACGACCGGCGTGTCGGGGCAGGCGATCTTGGCGCCGACGATGGCGGGCAGGCCATAGCCGCAGGGGCCGAAGAGACCCGGGGCAAGGTATTTCCGCCCGTCCTCGAAACTGGGATAGGCGTTGCCGATGGCGCAGTTGTTGCCGATGTCGGAGGAGATGATCGCCTCTGGCGGCAGGGCGGACTGGATCGCGCGCCACGCCATGCGGGGGCTCATCCAGTCGGGCTTGGCCGCACGGGCGCGTTCGTTCCATGTTGTGCCGGGGTCGTCCTCTTCATGGTCCATGCTGGACAGCTGCTGTGCCCAGGCTGATTTTGTCTGGGCGATGGTCGCGCGGCGTTCTTCCCGTCCGGCGTCGCCAGCACTGTCGGACAGTTGCGCCAGCAACGCCCCGGCCACCTGCTTGGCATCGCCCACGATCCCCACGGTGACAGGCTTGGTCAGGCCGATCCGGTCGGGGTTGATGTCGACCTGAATGATCCTGGCCTCCCGCGGCCAGTAATCCATGCCATAGCCCGGCAGGGTGGAGAACGGGTTCAACCGGGTGCCAAGCGCCAGCACCACGTCCGCCTGCGCGATCAGTTCCATCGCGGCCTTGGATCCGTTATAGCCCAGCGGCCCCGCGAACAGCGGATGCGACCCCGGGAAGGCGTCGTTGTGCTGGTAGCCACAGCACACGGGGGCGTCCAGCCGTTCGGCCAGCGCCTTCGACGCCTCGATGGCGCCGCCGATCACCACGCCCGCGCCGTTCAGGATCACCGGGAAGCGCGCCTCGCTCAGCAGTTTCGCGGCCTCTGCAATCGCCTCGGCGCCGCCCGCGGGGCGTTCGAATTCCACGATGGCGGGCAGGTCGATATCGATCACCTGCGTCCAGAAATCCCGCGGCATGTTGATCTGGGCAGGGGCCGAGGCGCGCTTGGCCTTCAGGATCACCCGGTTCAGCACCTCGGCCACGCGGGACGGGTCGCGCAGCTCTTCCTGATAGGCGACCATGTCCTCGAACAGTTTCATCTGCTCGACTTCCTGAAACCCGCCTTGTCCCATGGTCTTGTTGGCCGCCTGCGGCGTGACCAGCAACAGCGGCGTGTGGTTCCAATAGGCGGTCTTCACGGCGGTGACGAAATTGGTGATGCCGGGGCCGTTCTGGGCGATCATCATGCTGACCTTGCCCGAGGCGCGGGTATAGCCGTCCGCCATCATCCCGCCCGAACCTTCATGCCCGCAGTCCCAGAACCGGATGCCGGCCTTGGGGAACAGGTCCGAGATCGGCATGAAGGCCGACCCGATGATGCCGAAAGCGTCGGAAATGCCGTGGCGTTGCAGCACCTTCACGAAGGCTTCTTCGGTGGTCATCTTCATCGGTCGTCCTCCCGGTCACTGAACCTGCGCTGGTGCGCTTTGGGTCCTTGTTACCGGACCCGGCGGCATGCGCTAGGGGAAATCGCCCAAGGCGCCCCTCTCAGGACTGGCCCTTCCACGGCACCAGCAGGGTCTCTGCCCGGCGCATCAGGATATCGATGCCGTAGCCGATGATCCCGATCAGCACGATCCCGAGGATCACGATATCCGTCAGCTGGAATTTCGAGGCTGCAATGATCATCATGCCCGCGCCCTTTTGCGCGGCGACCAGTTCGGCGGCGACCACCGTGCCCCAGCACACCCCCATTGCCACGCGGGCGCCGGTGAAGATCTCGGGCAGCGAATTGGGCACGATCACATGGCGCATGATCTGCCATTTCGAGGCGCCCAGAGAATAGGCCGCGTGGATCTTGGTGATGTTCACGCCCGAGACGCCCGCGCGCGCCGCAATTGTCATGATCCAGAGCGCGGCGAGGAAGAGCAGCACGATCTTGCCCGTCTCCCAGATGCCGAACCAGATGATGACAAGCGGGATCAGCGCCAGCGGCGGCACCGGCCGCATGAATTCCACGATCGGGTCGAACCAGCCGCGGAACCAACTGCTCAGCCCCATCGCATAGCCCAGCGGAATGCCGACCAGCGCCCCCAGCAGGAAGCCAAGGAGAACGCGGAAGAGCGACCAGCCCAGATGTTCCCAGAGCGTGAAATTCTGGTAGCCCTCATTCGCGATCTCGACAAAGCGCGCGGCCACGGCCTCGGGCGAGGGGAGCCAGATGGGCTCCATCTGCATGCCCTTCTTGGGCGTGAAGTTGAGCGAGCCCTTGGGCGTCATCGTCACCTTGCCGTCGGCAACCTTGACCGTCTTGCCGGGTGCGATGGGCTGTCCGTCGACCTCGATGACAGCATAGCCATCGTCGCTGCCGCCCTCGTCATTGCGGATCGCCCGGATCAGCTCGCTGCGCCATTCGGGCATCACGTCGCTGTCGTTCTTGGCAAAGCCGTCGCCTGGCTCGATTTCGGGGGCGTCCTGTTTTTCGCCCAGCTTGTGGACGAGAACGCGCACCGTGGCGGTGTCCGTCTCACCGGCCGCGTTCTGCGCGGTATAGGTGAACTCGGTCAGTCCCGAGAAGGGGCCGGGGACGTGGACCGGTATCAGCTTCGATCCGGTGAAGGCCCCCCAGATCAGGAAGATCGCGAGAATCGAGATGAGGGACGCCGCGCGGTCGGGGCGCACGGCGCTTTCGTCGCCGAAGGTCACGGTCTTGAGGCTGACGAAGTCATGGCGCTTGGCCATGCCGCGGCGGATCGTACGGACAAGCAGCCAGGCGAGCACGAAGACGAGGATGTAGAAGGCAAGGACGCTCATGCGTGGCTCTCCACCCGGCCCATGATCTCTTCCTCCATCTCCCAGATCATTGACAGGATCTCGTCGCGGGTCTCGGCGAAGCCCTCGGATTTCTTGACCTCACGCAGATCGGCATTCACGCCGCGCTCGGCAAAGGGCAGGTCATATTCGCGGTAGATGCGGCCCGGGCGCGGGGCCATGACGACCAGCCGTTCGCCCAAGAGCAGCGCCTCTTCCACCGAATGGGTGATCAGGATGATGGTCTTGCCGGTCTCCTTCCAGAGCTGGAGTACCAGACCTTGCATCTTTTCGCGCGTCAGCGCGTCGAGCGCCCCCAAGGGTTCGTCCATCAGGATGACGTCGGGATCGTTGGCCAGGCACCGGGCCAGCGCCACGCGCTGCTGCATCCCGCCCGAGAGTTCGTAGACCGCCTTTTCCTTGAAATCGCGCAGGCCCACCGTGTCGAGCAGATGATCGGCGATCTTGTCGCGCTCGGCCTTGGGCATGCCCTTCATGCGGGGGCCGAAATCGACATTCTCGCGGACGTTCATCCATTCGAAGAGCGCGCCTTTCTGAAACACCATGCCGCGTTCGGCATTGGGCCCGGTGACCCGGTGGCCGTTCATCTCGATGGAGCCTTCGGTCGGGGCGAGAAAGCCGGCCACGATATTCAGAAGCGTGGTCTTGCCGCAGCCCGAGGGCCCGAGGACGGACATCAACTCGCCTTGCTTCAGCGACAGAGAGACATCCTTCAGGGCCTGGATCGAGGTGCCGTTCGGCAGATCGAAACGCATCGACAGGTTACTGATGACGAGATCGGACAAGGGCGCCCCCGCTGCGGCCTGTGGGTGGGGCGGCCCGTGGGCCACCCCGGCTGACATCACATGCCCATTGCCGCTTCCAGCGGGCCGGTATCGACCGCGCTGGCATAGCTGTCGCGCGCGGATTCGATGGAGCCTGCATCGAGGAACACCTGCGCCACGCCGGACATGAAGTCCTGCACGCCGCCGCCCAGCCATTTCGCCGAAAGCTGATCCTCCACCGACGGGAAGACGAAGGTGGAGATGGTCTCGCGCGTGGCCTCAAGGTCCATGCCGGCATCCTTGGCGATCACCGGCAGCATCTCGTCCGTATGCTCACCCGAATTCCACATCGCGTTCATGTCGCCGGTGACCTTCAGGAACTTGGCCAGCAACTCGCCCTCTTCGGCAAAGAAGTCTGCCGGGGCGCTGGTCACGTCGAAGACGAGAATGCCCAGTTCTTCCTTCTCCGCCCCGGTCAGCAGGACGTTGCCATGTTCCTTCATCCGGCGCAGCGCGCCGCCCCAGCCGCAGACCATATCCAGATTGCCCTGGGCAAAGGCCGCGGCGCCGTCGGCGGGGGCCATGTCGACGATTTCCATCGTGGTGATGTCCACCCCGAAATGATCCATCTGGCGCAGGAAGCCGAAATGCGCCGCGGTGCCGATCGGCACGCCGACCTTCTTGCCCTCAAGCTCCCCTGCGCTGTCCTTGTCGATCTCCAGCGCCTCGGCCACGACGCAGTTGTCGTTGTCGGAATAGCTGACGGCAATGTCGGCCACCTGCAAATCCTGCCCGGCGGAGGCCGCGACGACAAAGGGCGGCACGCCCTGGCTGACCGCGATCTGCACATCGCCCGACGCCATGGCCGCCGACATCGCGGTGCCGGTGTCGAAGGACACCCAGTTGATGTCGACGCCCATCTCTTGTTCGTAGATGCCCATCGCCTTGCCGTACTGGAACGGCATCGGCCATTCGAGGAAGTAGGCAACCGTGATCTCGTCGGCGGCCGAGGCCAGGTGTGCCGAACCGATAAGCGCAGCGCCCGTCAGCGCGCCGATAAGTGCCGGTTTCAGTGTCATGGAGGGCTCCTCTGCTGGTCTTTCGCTTGCCGCCGCTTCGGGCGATTGTTCTTGTGTTCGCCGACTATAGCCTGCCCTATCTCGTTGAGAACCGGCTTTGTCGAATTTGTCGGTCGGAGTTCAGACGCGCCCGCAGACAGGGGCAAGGCAGATCGGTGCCCGCGATGCGGCTGCCGGTCCGTCCGCCGGGGCCGCCCGGGATTTGGGCAGGGTTGCCAGTTATTTCGGCGTCTTGTGCGGCAGGCGCCTTGTAGGGGTCAGGAGGGTACCATGAACACCACATTCACGCAGAACGACCTGTCAGAGGTGATCGAGGCGGACCGGGCGCATCTTTGGCACCACCTGATCCAGCACAAACCGTTCGAGACCGCGGATCCGAAGATCATCGTCGAGGGCAAGGGCATCCATGTCTGGGATGCCGCGGGGCGCAAGCATCTGGATGCGGTCTCTGGCGGGGTGTGGACGGTCAATGTCGGTTACGGGCGGGAGCGTATCGCCAACGCCGTGCGCGACCAGCTCGTGCAACTGCCCTACTTCGCGAATTCCGCGGGCTCGGTGCCCGGCGCGCGGTTCGCCCAGATGCTGATCGACAAGATGCCGGGCATGGCGCGGGTCTATTTCACCAATTCCGGGTCCGAGGCGAACGAGAAGGTGTTCAAGATGGTCCGCCAGATCGCGCACAAGCGGTATGGCGGCAAGAAGCACAAAATCCTCTATCGCGAACGCGACTATCACGGGTCAACCATCGGCACGATGTCGGCGGGTGGTCAGCAGGAGCGCAACGCCCAATACGGCCCCTTTACCCCGGGCTTCGTCGCGGTGCCCCATTGCCTGGAATATCGCAGCCAGTGGGGCGAGGTGTCGGACTATGGCGAACGCGCCGCCAATGCCATCGAAGAGGTCATCCTGCGCGAAGGGCCCGACACGGTCGGCGCGCTATGCCTGGAACCGGTCACGGCGGGCGGAGGCGTCATCACCCCGCCCGAAGGCTACTGGGAGCGGGTGCAGGAAATCTGCCGGAGATACGAGATCCTGCTGCATGTGGATGAGGTCGTCTGCGGGGTGGGGCGCACCGGCAAATGGTTCGGCTATCAGCATTACGGCGTGCAGCCCGATTTCGTGACGATGGCCAAGGGCGTGGCCTCGGGCTATGCCGCCATCGCTTGCGCGGTCACGACCGAAGCGGTGTTCGAGATGTTCAAGTCCGACGCGTCAGACCCCTTGGATCATTTCCGGGATATCTCCACCTTCGGGGGCTGCACGGCGGGCCCCGCCGCGGCGATCGAGAATATGGGCATAATCGAGGAAGAGGGGCTGCTGGCCAACACCGTCGCGATGGGCGACCGGCTGATGGACAACCTGCGCGCGCTTCAGGACAAGCATGCCGTGATCGGCGATGTCCGCGGCAAGGGGCTGTTCTGCGGGGCGGAACTGGTGGCCGACCGGGAAACGAAGGACCCGGCGGCGGAGGCGCAGGTGCAGGCCGTCGTGGCCGACTGCATGGCGCAGGGCGTTATCATCGGGGCCACCAACCGCGCGGTGCCGGGGTTCAACAACACCCTGTGCCTGAGCCCTGCGCTGATCGCGACGCCTGACCATATCGATCAGATCACCGGGGCCATCGATGCGGCCCTTGGCCGGGTCTTTGGCTAGAGCGTGTTGCAGAAAAGTGGGAGCCGGTTTTCTGCGTCGCGAACACGCGAAATCAAAAGGCTAGGGCGCTTCGCGTGACTGCGAACGAACGCGAAGCGCTTTGACGGCGGGGTCAGACCGCAAGATAGGCGTCGCGGATCGCCGGGGTCGCCTCAAGCTCTGCAAAGCTGCCCTCGAACCGCTTCTGCCCACCCTCAAGGATGATCGCGCGGTCCGAGACGGCCCGGGCGAAATGCAGGTTCTGTTCCGACAGCAGCACGGTCAGCCCTTCGGATTTCAGCGTCCGAATGGTTCTGGCCATCTGCTCGACGATCACGGGCGCGATGCCTTCCGACGGTTCGTCCAGCAACAAGAGTGCGGGGTTGCCCATCAGCGTGCGGGCAATCGTCAGCATCTGCTGTTCCCCGCCCGACAGATGCCGGCCGCGATTGCCGCGTCTTTCCGCAAGGTTCGGAAACAGCACGAACAGCTTGTCCGTCGTCCATTCCGGTGCATCGGCGCGGGGCGGCTGGCGCCCGACCTCAAGGTTTTCAAGAACCGTCAGGTCCGAGAAGATGCGCCGGTCTTCGGGCACGTAGCCAAGACCGAGCGTCGCCACACGAAAGGCAGGGCGCCCCACCAGATTGTCGCCCTGATACGTCACGGTGCCCCGGCGCGGCGGCACAAGCTGCATCACCGATTTCAGCGTGGTCGACTTGCCCGCCCCGTTGCGGCCCAAGAGCGCCACGACCTCGCCGCGCGGCACATCGAAGCTCAGATCGCTCAGGATATGGGCCTTGCCGTAATAGCTGTGGATATGCGCGACGCTAAGCATCGGCCCCTCCCACGGGGCGGCCGCCGCCCAGATAAACCTCTTGCACGCGGGCATCGTTGCGCACGGTGTCGGCGTCGCCCTCTGCGATCAGGTCGCCGCGGCTGAGAACCATGATGCTGTGGGCATGGGCAAAGACCACGTCCATGTCATGCTCGGTGAACAGGACCGACAGGCCCCGGTCGCGCACGATATCGGCGACCAGTTGCATCAGGTCGATCCGCGCAGCCGGGGCCATGCCGGCGGTCGGTTCGTCCATCAACAACAGCCGCGGGCGGTGGCACAGCGCGATGGCCAGATCCAGCCGTTTCAGATCGCCATAGGCCAGCACCGAACAGGGCCGGTCGGCCTGATCGGCCATCGACACGGTTTCAAGCAGGCCGAACGCCTCGTCCCGGTAAAGCGTCCGCGCCCGGGGGCGCAGCGCAAAGAGGCGCCGGTGATGGCTGATCAGCGCCATCTGCACATTCTCGATCACCGTCATCGATGGATAGGCCGCGGTGATCTGGAAAGTGCGCCCCACACCCAGCCGCCAGATGGCGCGCGGCGGCCGGCCGGTGATGCGCTGCCCGTCAAGCCAGACCTCGCCCCCGCTGGGTTTCACCTGCCCGGTCAGCATGTTGAAACAGGTCGACTTGCCCGCGCCGTTGGGGCCGATCAACGCCTTCAACTCCCCCGGCCGGACCGAGAAGCCGATGCCGTTGACGGCCACGAAGCCATCGTAGCTTTTGCGCAGGTTCTCGACGCGCATGATGTCGGTCACCTCAGCCATCCTCCCGCCCTGCGCCGCGCAGCCGGAGCGTCGCCTGCCGAAGCGTTCCGACAATGCCTTGCGGTGCCGCGATCACTACCGCGATGATCAGAAGACCCAGCGCCAGCCGCCAGTACTCGAACCGGGTCAGCCAATCCTCTGCCGTTGTCAGGAAGGCCGCGCCGACCACGCCCCCGGCCAGCGTTTTCACCCCGCCGAGGAAGACGGCGATCAGCGCGTCGAAACTGGCCGCGATTTCCAGCTCGCTTGGAAAGACCGAGCCCTTGGAGAAAACGAAGATCCCCCCGGCCAGCCCGGCCATGGCCCCGGCAAGGGCGAAGGCCGCGAACTGCACGCGCTTGACGTCGATCCCCGTGGCCTCTGCCTGCCGGGGGCTGTCGCGGCCCGCGCGCAGGGCATAGCCGAAGGGGGCGTGGATGACATGGCGCAGGAACAGGATACCGCCGGTCCCGAGGATCAGGGTGAAATAGTAGAACGGCACCGTGCCCGACAACCACGCCGCGGGCCAGATGTCGATCAGCCCGTCATCGCCGCGGGTCAGCCCGCGCCACTGAACCGCCATCGACCACACGAACTGGCTGAAGGCCAGTGTCAGCATCGCGAAATAGACCCCGGTCAGGCGGATGCAGAACCAGCCGATGCCCAGCGCCAGCAGCCCCGCAGCTAGGGGCGCGAAGAGAAAGGCGATTTCCATCGGGGCGTTCAGGTGATGCACCAAAAGCGCCGCGGCATAGGCACCGCCCCCGAAAAACGCCGCATGGCCAAAGCTGATCAGCCCCCCGGTGCCCAGCAGGAAATGCAGGGATGCCGCGAAAAGCGCAAAGACCACGATGTCGATCGTCAGCACCAGCGCGAAGGACCCGGCGAAGAGCGGAAGTGCCGCAAGGGCCAGAACCAGCACGGCGACCAGTACCCGGCCCGTCGGACCATAGGGTCGGATCGGGGCCTCAGGCTCCCCGACCTGGCCGTGCTCTCCCATCGCCTCTGCCCGTCCCAAAATGCCATAGGGCCGTGCGATCAGCACCGCCGCCATGACCGCGAACATCAGCACCAGCGTCGATTGCGGCAGGTAGGTCACGCCGAAGACGTTCAGGACCGAGATCAGCACCGCGGCAAGGAACGCCCCCGGCAGGCTGCCCATGCCGCCGATCACCACGACGATGAAGACCGGCCCGATGATGTTGAAATCCATCAGCAGATCGGCGCCGCCCATGGGCAGTTGCAGCGCGCCGCCCCAGCCCGCAAGGGCGGAGCCCAGCGCGAAGACCCCGGTGAACAGCCACGCCTGATTGACGCCCAGCGCGCCGACCATCTCCCTGTCTTGGGTGGCGGCACGCACGAGGACGCCGAACCGGGTACGGCGGATCAGATACCACAGGGCAAACAGGATCACCGGGGTGATGGCGATCAGGACAAGGTCGTATTTCGGTACGGGTTCGCCGAAGATCCGCACCACGCCTTTCAGCCCCGGCGCGCGGGGGCCAAGGCGATCCTCCGCCCCCCAGATCATCAGGGCGAGGTCCTGTATCACGAGGATGACGCCGAAGGTGGCGACAAGCTGGAACAGTTCGGGCGCGCGGTAGATCGGGCGCAGCACGATCATCTCGACCAGGGCGCCGATCAGCCCAACGGCCAGCCCGGTCAACAGGATCGCCCCCCAGAAGCCGACCGCCCCCGGCAGCACCTGCATCAGCGATACGCCGATGAACGCGCCCAGCATGTAGAACGAGCCATGGGCGAAATTCACGATCCGCGTGACGCCGAAGATCAGCGACAGGCCCGAGGCGACCAGAAACAGCGCCGCGGCATTGGCAAGCCCCGTCAGGACCTGTGCAAGAAGAAAGGCCATGGGTCAGACCCCGCGTCGCCGCCTGTCCTGAATGACAAGAAGGGGCCCGGCCGGATCGGGCCGGGCCGGTTGGCTCAGTCGGCCGGGCGCATGGCCCGGATCTCGTCATCGGAGGGCATGTAGGGGGTCGGGTCGGCATAGGCCCAGTCCACCATCACGCCCTTGCCGTCCTGCACCGCCAGGGTGCCGATGAACGCGCCCATGGTCGACTGGTTGTCGATCGCGCGATAGCTGATCGGCCCGTCGGGCGTGTCCTCGACCACCAGACCTTCGAAGGCGGCGCGGATCGCGTCGCTGTCGGTCGAACCGGCGCGTGCGATGGCCGCCGCGGCGGATTTCGCGGTCATGTATCCCACCAGGCTGCCGTTCTTGGGCGTTTCCCCGGTCGCGGCGGTATAGGCATCGACGAAGGCCTTGCCCGGCGTGCCATCGGCGAAGGCGTACCACGGATAACCGGTGACGACCCAGCCCTCCGGCGCTTCGTCGCCCAGCGGCTCCAGGTATTCCGGCTCCCCGGTCAGCAGGCCATAGACATCGCGCCCGTCGAACAGCCCGCGGTCGGTGCCCTGGCGCACGAGTTTCGCAAGATCCGTGCCGAAGGTGACGTTGTAGATCGCGTCGGGCTTGGCGCGTTCCAGGGCCTGCACCTCGGCGCCCGCGTCGATCTTGAACAGCGCGGGCCATTGCTCGGCCACGAACTCGACCTCGGGTTTCAGTGCCTTGAGGTTCGCCTTGAAGGCCGCGACCGCATCCTTGCCGTAGGCATAGTTGGGCGCGATGGTGGCGAACCGTACGGCATCGGTCTGGGCCGCCTTTTCGGCCAGCATCGCCGCCTGCACCCAGGTCGAGGTGCGCAGCCGGAAGGTGTAGGGATTGCCCGACTGCCAGACCAGCGTGTCGGCCAGCGGTTCAGCGGCCAGGTAGACATAGCCCTTTTCGCCGGCGAAGGAGGAAATCGCGAGCCCCACATGGGACAGGATCGAACCGGTCAGCATGACCGTCCCTTCGCGGGCCATCAGTTCATCGGCGATCTTCACGGCCTCGGCCGGGTCGCCCTGATCGTCGCGGAAGATGAACTCCAGCGGTTTGCCCAAGACGCCACCGGCGCCGTTGATTTCCGCCACCGCCAGTTCGATGCCTTTCCGGTAGGGGTCGGCAAAGGCTGCGAGGCGCTTGTAATGGTTGATGTCGCCGATCTTGATCGTGTCCTGCGCCAGCGCGGCTGCGGGCATAAGCGCCATCGCGGCGCCCGCGGCAAGCAAGGTTCGTCTGATCAGGTTCATGTCGTTATCTCCTGTGGGGCGGTCCATCGCGGTTGTCCGGGGGCCGATGCAATGCGGCGGCTGTTCGGGGGAACGCCGAACGTGCCTTGGTCCGTCCTTTGTGTTCAGGTCTAGCGAGTGCCGGGGTCTTCTATCAGGCCGCGGGCAGGGAGGGCCAGCCCCCGCGGCTAGGCCCTGCGCGTACCCTCCTGCGACGAAATGGATTGGCGGGCCGCCGCAATATCGGGACGCAGGGGCAGGGGAGACACGCAGTCCGCCGGCCAATTCTTGCGACAGGACGCCCAAGAACTGGGCAACCGGTGGCTTTGACAGCATCGAAAGCGCCGCCCCATGCGATGTCGCGGGGCTGTCAAAAATTTACCGATTGATAAAATTTGTGCCTGTGGCAGTCTTCCCGGAAACACACGTCAACAGGGAGGGCCCCGAATGGCCAATACGCGCACAACGCCGGGGGTCGTGGCCGGGCGTCTTTCGGCCGAGGATTATCGCGACAACTTTGCCGACAAGGCGCCGCCGCTGGAGGCCCATGCGGCCCGGGTTGCCGCCGCACGGTGCTATTTCTGTCACGAGGCGCCCTGCATCACGGCCTGCCCGACCGATATCGACATCCCCCTGTTCATCCGGCAGATCGCGACCGGAACCCCCGCCGCCGCCGCGCGGACGATCTTCGCCCAGAACATCCTTGGCGGTATGTGCGCCCGGGTCTGCCCGACCGAACAGTTGTGCGAGGCCGCCTGCGTGCGCGAAACGGCCGAAGGCGCCCCGGTGCAGATCGGGCGGCTGCAGCGCTACGCGACCGACACGCTGATGGCGCGGGACGGGCATCCGTTTCCCCGCGCCGCGCCCACGGGCCGCAAGATCGCCGTGGTGGGCGCGGGACCCGCGGGGCTGGCCTGTGCGCACCGGCTGGCGATGAAGGGGCATGAGGTGGAGGTGTTCGATGCCCGCCCCAAGGCCGGGGGGCTGAACGAATACGGTATTGCCGCCTACAAGACGGTGGATGATTTCGCGCAGGCAGAGGTCGCATGGCTGGCCGGGATCGGCGGAATGACCTTCAGCCACGGCAGGACGCTGGGCCGGGACCTGACGCTTGCGGCCTTGCGCAAGGACTTCGACGCCGTATTCCTTGCCATCGGGCTGGGCGGGGTGAACGCGCTGCGCGCCGAGGGCGAGGAAAAGGCCCATGTCCATGACGCGGTCGATTTCATCGCCGGATTGCGGCAGGCCGACGACCTGTCCAAGATCCCTGTCGGGCGCGATGTGGTGGTCATCGGCGGCGGCATGACGGCCGTGGATGCGGCGGTGCAGTCAAAGCTGTTGGGTGCGGAACATGTGACCATGGTCTATCGCCGCGGGAGAGAGGCGATGTCGGCCTCCGACAAGGAACAGGATTATGCCGCGTCAAAGGGCGTGCGGATCATCACCGGCGCGGCGCCCGTGCGTATCCTGGGCGATCCGCTGGAGGCGGTGGAGTTCGCCTATACCCACGCGACGCCGGAGGGGCTGGAGGTGAGTGATACTACCTTCCGGCTGAAGGCCGATCAGGTGTTCAAGGCCATCGGGCAGAAGCTGGACGGCACGCCGGACGAGATCGAGCTTTCGGGCCGCAAGATCGCCGTCACCGGGCCGGGACGGACCAGCCTGTCCGGGGTCTGGGCCGGGGGCGACTGTGCCGCCGGGGGCGACGATCTGACGGTCACCGCCGTGGCCGAGGGGCGCGACGCCGCCGAGGATATCCATGCAACGCTGATGGCCGGGGAGGGCTGAACCGATGGCGGATCTGAGCTGCGATTTCGTGGGCATCAAATCGCCCAACCCGTTCTGGCTGGCCTCTGCGCCGCCGACCGACAAGGAATACAATGTCCGCCGCGCGTTCGAGGCAGGCTGGGGCGGTGTCGTATGGAAGACACTGGGCGAGGACGGCCCGCCCATCGTCAACGTCAACGGCCCCCGTTACGGCGCGATCTGGGGGGCGGATCGGCAACTCCTTGGCCTCAACAACATCGAACTGATCACCGACCGCCCATTGGAGGTGAACCTGCAAGAGATCACGACGGTCAAGCGCGACTATCCCGACCGGGCGCTTGTCGTCTCCCTCATGGTGCCGTGCGAGGAGGAGGCGTGGCGGCGCATCCTGAAACGGGTGGAGGAGACCGGTGCCGACGGGGTTGAACTGAACTTCGGCTGCCCCCACGGGATGAGCGAACGGGGCATGGGCTCTGCCGTGGGGCAGGTGCCCGACTACGTCGAGATGGTCACCCGCTGGTGCAAGGCGCATACGCGCATGCCGGTGATCGTGAAGCTGACGCCGAACGTGGCCGATATCCGGCCCCCCGCCCGTGCCGCGTTCAAGGGGGGCGCCGATGCGGTCAGCCTGATCAACACGATCAATTCCATCACCTCGGTCGATCTGGACGCGATGTCGCCGGAACCGATGATCGACGGGCAGGGGACCCATGGCGGCTATTGCGGCCCGGCGGTGAAACCCATTGCCCTGAACATGGTTGCAGAGATCGCGCGGGACCCCGAAACCCCCGGCCTGCCGATTTCCGGCATCGGCGGCGTGACGACATGGAAGGATGCCGCGGAGTTCATGGCGCTGGGGGCGGGCAATGTGCAGGTCTGCACCGCGGTCATGACCTATGGCTTCCACATCGTGCAGGAGATGATCTCCGGCCTGTCGGAGTGGATGGACAGCAAGGGCCACGGGAGCCTGTCGGATTTCGTCGGCGCCGCGGTGCCCAAGGTGACCGACTGGCAGCGCCTGAACCTCAACTACATCACCAAGGCGCAGATCGATCAGGAGACCTGCATCAAATGCGGTCGCTGCTATGCCGCCTGCGAGGATACCAGCCACCAGGCCATCATGATGGGCCCCGACCGCCGTTTCGACGTGGACGATGCGGAATGCGTGGCCTGCAACCTGTGCGTCAATGTCTGCCCGGTCGAAGGCTGCATCACCATGCGCCGCCTGGCGCCCGGAGAGGTCGACCCCCGCACCGGCCAGACGGTGCCGGCCGAATATGGCAACTGGTCCACCCATCCCAACAATACGGGGGCGAGTTGTGCGTCGGAGGGGTGAGACCCCGCGCCGGACATGATCCGGGGCCTCTTAACGGTCGAACGCGGAGGCCCCGAAGCTGGCCCGGGCAACCAGCACGGGCCGCGCCCGACCGTACCCCGGGGAGGGCGCATTGGAGATGCCCACCACATGCCGCAAGTCGTTCGTGCTTTTGAGATAAACCGATCGGCACAAGCGTTCCTATGCGCACTCCCAGGGTCGGGCGCGGCCCTACTTACCTTGATCCATCGTTGCGCACGAGGAACGGTATTCTATCCCGCCGATGGTATTTCTGGTCTTTCGCCAACCTGCTGCTGATCCTGTCCATCTGACCCCGGTGTCAGCAAACGGGTGAAGAGCGTCGTCAGATACCGCTCTGCCCCTGCGAACGGATCGCCGTGACCGTCGCCCAGCACGGCGCGTACCTGCACGTCGAAATCTGCATAGTGCTGGGTCAGCGCCCAGATCGAAAAGATCAGGTGATGCGGATCGACCGGAGCAATTCGGCCCTCCGCCGCCCAGTGCGCGATCAGCGCCGCCTTTTCGTCGACCAGGGCCTTCAACTCGCCCTCCAGCGCCGGCCCGATCCGGGGGGCGCCTTGCAGGATCTCGTTGGCAAACAGGCGGCTTTCCCGGGGGAAGTCCCGGCTCATCGCCAACTTGCGGCGGACATAGGCGAGGATTTCCCCTTGCGGGTCGCCCTGTGCGTTCAGCGCGCGCAACGGGTCCAGCCACGTGTCCATCAGCCCCGACAGCAGCGCGACATGGATCGCATCCTTCGATGGGAAGTAATACAGCAGGTTTGGCTTGGACAGCCCCGCCGCCCGGGCGATCTGGTCCAGCGTCGCACCGCGGAATCCGTATTGCGAAAACACCTCCAGCGCGGCGTTCAGGATCGTCTGGGTATTGCGGCGCTGGATTCGGGTCAGAGGGCGCTTTTCGGTCATCGCGGGGCGGATCCGGGCTTTGGGCGGGGCAGGGCCCGCGGCAGTTGCGTAAGAATTCATCATTCGGTCGCGCGTGCGGCGGTTGGGGTGCGGTGTTTCCGGCCGCCTTGCCGCGCGGGGGGACGACATCGTTGACGCCTTTCTCGCCTCTGCTAGCGTGTTCCTGACCTTTTGGTCAAACTTTTGTGTCGGCTCCAGGCAAAGCGGTAGCGTCGGGATGGGCAATCTCAAGGGCAGGTTCGAAAAGCGTCCCGCGCGCGGACGACGTCGAACGCCATGCGCCATGAGGATTGACGCATTCCGCGGCAGGCCGTCTACTTTTGCAACGGCACGCAACTGACAAGCAAGACCAACAGGGAGAACGCCATGTCCGCCCCCGGAGAAAACCTGAAGATCAACGGCGAACGGCTGTGGGACAGCCTGATGGAAATGGCGAAGATCGGCCCGGGCATCGCGGGCGGCAACAACCGCCAGACCCTGACCGACGCCGATGCCGAGGGCCGCGCGCTGTTCCAGAAATGGTGTGAGGATGCGGGCTGCACCATGGGCGTGGACGAAATGGGCACCATGTTCGCCCGGCGCGAAGGCACCGACCCCGACGCATTGCCGGTCTATGTCGGCAGCCATCTGGATACCCAGCCGACGGGCGGGAAATATGATGGCGTCCTGGGTGTGCTGGGCGGGCTGGAGGTCATTCGCAGCCTCAACGACCTTGGCATCAAGACGAAACACCCCATCGTCGTCACCAACTGGACGAATGAGGAAGGCACGCGCTTTGCCCCGGCCATGCTGGCATCGGGCGTGTTTGCGGGGCGGCATGACCTCGACTGGGCCTATGACCGGGTGGACGCCCAGGGCAAGACATTTGGCGACGAGCTGGAGCGCATCGGCTGGAAGGGCGACGAAAAGGTCGGCGCCCGCAAGATGCACGCGTTCTTCGAGTTGCACATCGAACAGGGCCCGATCCTTGAGGCCGAGGGCAAGGAAATCGGCGTCGTCACCCACGGGCAGGGCTTGCGCTGGATCCAGTGCACGGTGACCGGCAAGGAAAGCCATACCGGCTCCACGCCGATGCACATGCGCAAGAATGCCGGCCGCGGATTGGCGCTGATCACCGAACTGGTGCATGAGATCGCGATGAAGAACCAGCCGAACGCCGTGGGCGCCATCGGCCATATCGACGTCTACCCCAATTCGCGCAACATCATCCCCGGCAAGGTCGTCTTCACCATCGATATGCGCACCCATATCCTCGACAAGCTGAACGGCATGGTCGACGAGTTGATGGAGAAGGCGCCGAAGCTGTGCGAGGACATCGGCGTGAGCTTCGAGGCCGAGATCGTCGGCCAGTTCGACCCGCCCGCCTTTGACGAGGGCTGCGTGAAAGCCATCCGCGATGCGGCCGAACGGCTGGGCTATTCCCACATGGATATCGTCTCGGGCGCGGGCCACGATGCCTGCTGGATCAACGACGTGGCGCCCACCGCGATGGTGATGTGCCCCTGCGTCGACGGGCTGAGCCATAACGAGGCCGAGGAGATCAGCCCCGACTGGGCCGCCGCCGGGGCGAATGTGCTGTTCCACGCGGTGGTGGAGACGGCGGGGATCGTGGAGTGAGTTGAGACGCCGGGGGGCCAGCCCCCCGGACCCCCCGGGGTATTTCCACCAAGAAGAAGATGGGGGCCCGGTTCGGGTCCTACAGGGAGACCGACCATGACCACAGTCATCAAGAACGGCACCATCGTCACCGCCGATCTGACCTACAAGGCCGATGTGCTGATCGACGGCGGCAAGATCGTCGAGATCGGCGAGAACCTTACGGGCGATGAAACGCTCGACGCCACCGGATGTTACGTCATGCCGGGTGGGATCGACCCGCATACGCATCTGGAAATGCCCTTCATGGGCACCTATTCGAGCGATGATTTCGAATCCGGCACGCGCGCGGCACTGTCGGGGGGCACCACGATGGTCGTCGATTTCGCGCTGCCGAGCCCCGGGCAGGGGCTGCTGGACGCGCTGCAGATGTGGGACAACAAGTCGACCCGCGCCCATTGCGACTATTCCTTCCACATGGCGATCACGTGGTGGGACGAGCAGGTCTTCAACGAGATGGAGACCGTCGTTCGCGACAGGGGCATCACCACCTTTAAGCATTTCATGGCCTACAAGGGTGCGCTGATGGTGAATGACGACGAGATGTACGCGTCATTCAAGCGCTGCGCCGAACTGGGCGCCATCCCGCTGGTCCATGCCGAAAACGGCGATGTGGTGGCAGAGCTTCAGCGCAAGCTGCTGGAAGAGGGCAATAACGGCCCCGAGGCGCATGCCTATTCCCGCCCGCCCGAGGTCGAGGGCGAGGCCACCAACCGCGCGATCATGATAGCCGATATGGCCGGCGTGCCGCTCTATGTGGTCCATACCTCCTGCGAAGAGGCGCATGAGGCGATCCGGCGGGCGCGGATGCTGGGAAAGCGCGTCTGGGGCGAGCCGCTGATCCAGCACCTGACGCTGGATGACAGCGAATACGCCAACCCCGACTGGGACCATGCCGCGCGTCGCGTGATGTCGCCGCCCTTCCGCAACAAGAAACATCAGGACAGTCTGTGGGCCGGGTTGCAGTCTGGATCATTGTCGGTCGTGGCCACCGATCACTGCGCCTTTACGACGGACCAGAAACGCTATGGCGTTGGCGATTTTACCAAGATTCCGAACGGCACGGGGGGCCTTGAGGATCGCATCCCGATGCTGTGGACCTATGGGGTGGGCACCGGGCGGCTGACGCCCAATGAATTCGTCGCCGTCACCTCCACCAACATCGCCAAGATCCTGAACTGCTATCCGAAAAAGGGTGCCGTGCTGGTGGGGGCCGATGCCGATCTCGTCGTCCTCGATCCCGAGAAGGAAAAGACCATCAGCGCCAAGACCCAGCAATCGGCCATCGACTACAACGTGTTCGAGGGCAAGCAGGTGAAGGGTTTGCCGCGATACGTTCTGACCCGCGGGCGCGTGGCCGTGATGGATGGAGAGGTGAAACCGCAGGAAGGCCATGGCGAATTCGTCAAGCGCGACCCCAACGGCGCGGTCAACAAGGCGTTGTCGAGCTGGAAGGAACTGACCGCGCCGCGCAAGGTGGAACGCTCCGGCATTCCGGCGAGCGGCGTGTGAGGCCCGGGCGCAAGTGAGCGGTTCGGTCATCACGGCAGAACACCTCGACCTGGTGTTCCAGACCAATGACGGCCCGGTGCAGGCCCTCAGCGATGTCTCGCTGGAGGTGCACCGGGGCGATTTCGTCAGCTTCATCGGCCCCTCGGGCTGCGGCAAGACGACGTTCCTGCGCTGCGTGGCGGCGCTGGAACATCCCACGGGGGGGCGGCTGACCGTCAACGGGATGACGCCCGACAACGCCCGGCAGGAACGCAGCTATGGCTATGTGTTCCAGGCGGCGGGGCTTTTGCCGTGGCGGACCATCGCGGGCAATATCCGGCTGCCGCTGGAGATCATGGGCTATGCGAAATCCGACCAGAAGAAGCGCGTGGAACAGGTTTTGGCGCTGGTCGATCTGGCGGGGTTCGGGCGGAAATATCCGTGGCAGTTGTCGGGCGGCATGCAGCAGCGGGCCAGCATCGCCCGGGCGCTGGCCTTCGACGCCGATATCCTGCTGATGGACGAACCCTTCGGCGCGCTGGACGAGATCGTGCGCGACCACCTGAACGAGCAGTTGCTGGCGCTTTGGGCGCGGACCCACAAGACCTGCCTGTTCGTCACCCACTCGATCCCCGAGGCGGTGTATCTGTCGACCAAGATCGTGGTGATGAGCCCGCGCCCGGGCCGCATCACCGATGTCATCGACAACCCGCTGCCGCGGGAGCGGCCGCTGGATATCCGCGACACACCGGAATTTCTGCAAATCGCCCATCGCGTGCGCGAGGGGCTGAGGGCGGGGCAAGCCTATGACGGATGAAACGAACGACGCGCAACCGGCGGCAGGCCAGCCTGGGGTGAAAACGCGGATCGGCCGGGCGGCCGCGGCCCTTCCCGGCGCGGCGGAGGGGCGGGCGACCACCGCCCTTGAGGCGCTGCGCCAAAGGCGCCCGGTGATGATCGGCCTTGTCGCGTTCTGGGCTGTGCTGGAACTGGTGTATTTCCTCGACCTTGGGCTCCTGGACTATGTGCCCTTCCTGCGCTGGCTGGCCTTCCTTGGGGTGGTGGCGCCGGTGTTGCTGGGCATTCACCTGCTTGCCCGGCGGCTTGGCGCGCGCAAGTCACGGCGGACGAGGCGTAATGCGTAGTCTTCTTCCCGTCCTGGCGGTCGTCATGGCCATCGTCACGCTGTGGTACGGGGCGGCGGTGATGATGAACAGCCGCTGGACGCTGGATCAGGCCGCAAGGGCGGAGCGGACGCTGTCACTGACGGAGATCGTCACCGATACCATGACGCAGGACCGGCCCAAAATGCCCGCCCCGCATCAGGTGGCGACAGAGCTTTGGAAGACCACCGGCGAGAAGGTTCTGCAGGGGCGGGCCTTTTCCAAGCGCAGCCTGATCTATCACGCCTGGATCACGCTGTCGGCCACGCTTCTGGGCTTTGCCATCGGCACCGGGTTGGGGGTGCTGCTGGCCATCGGTATCGTCCATAACCGCGCGATGGATATGAGCGTGATGCCCTGGGCCATCGCGTCCCAGACGATCCCGATCCTTGCCATCGCGCCGATGATCATCGTGGTGCTGAATTCCGTGGGCGTGACCGGGCTGGTGCCCAAGGCGATCATCTCGGCCTATCTGTCGTTCTTCCCGGTGGTCGTGGGCATGGTAAAAGGTTTGCGCAGCCCCGACGCGATGCAACTGGATCTGCTCAGCACCTATTCGGCCAGCCGGGCGCAGGCATTCTGGAAATTGCGCCTGCCGTCCTCGATGCCGTATCTTTTCACCTCGCTGAAGGTGGGCATGGCGGCCAGCCTTGTCGGTGCCATCGTGGGGGAGTTGCCGACGGGCGCGGTGCGTGGGCTGGGCGCGCGGCTCTTGGCTGGCAGTTATTACGGGCAGACCGTGCAGATATGGAGCGCGCTGTTCGCCGCCGCGATTTTGGCCGCACTTCTGGTGGGGGTGATCGGGCTGGTCCAGCGGGTCACCCTGCGCGCGATGGGGATGAACCGATGATCTGGTTCGCGAGCGCGCTTGCCTTTTGGGCCGGGGCCTGGGCGCTGAATGTCCGGCTGTCGCGGTCGCGCTGGGCGCGGACATGGGCGGTGCGCATCGCGGTGCCCGCGCTGTTCGGCATCACGCTTCTGGTGGTTTGGGAGGGGCTGGTCCGCGGGTTGGCGGTGCCGGGCGTGATCCTGCCGCCGCCCTCTGCCATCGGGGCGCGCTTTGCGGGAAGCCTGCCGATCCTGTGGGGCGACTTCGTTCAGACCTTCGTCAAGGGGGCGCTGTCGGGATATGTCATCGGCTGCGGTGCGTCGGTCGCCACGGCGATTGCGATCGACCGCTCTCCTTTCCTTCAGCGGGGGCTGTTGCCCGTGGGCAATTTCATCGCCGCGTTGCCGATCATTGGGACCGCGCCGATCCTTGTGATGTGGTTCGGCTTTGACTGGCAGTCCAAGGCCGCGGTGGTGGTGGCGATGGTGTTCTTCCCGGTGCTGGTCAACACCGTGCAGGGGCTGGCCGCAAGCGAGGCGATGCAGCGCGACCTGATGAAGACCTACTCGGCCAGCTATGTCCAGACGCTGATGAAGCTGCGCCTGCCCGCGGCGATGCCGTTTATCTTCAACGGGCTGAAAATCGCGACGACACTGGCGCTGATCGGGGCCATCGTTGCCGAATTTTTCGGCAGCCCGATAAAGGGCATGGGCTTTCGCATCTCGACCGAGGTCGGGCGGCTGGCGCTTGATATGGTCTGGGCGGAAATCGCGGTGGCGGCGCTGGCCGGCACGGCGTTCTATGGCCTCGTGGCAGGGGCGGAACGGGCCGTGACCTTCTGGCACCCGTCGCAACGGGGCTGAACGACAAAGACAACATGGAGGTGAAGATGAAGAAACTGACAGCGGTGTCCGCGCTTGCGCTGATGGCCGGAACGGCGCAGGCCGCCGACGACCTGACCCTGCAACTGAAATGGGTCACCCAGGCCCAGTTCGCGGGCTATTACGTGGCGCTGGAACAGGGCTTCTACGAGGAAGAAGACCTGAACGTCACGATCAAACCGGGCGGCCCGGACATCGCGCCGACGCAGGTGATTGCCGGGGGCGGGGCCGACGTGACCGTCGAATGGATGCCTGCCGCGCTCGCCGCCCGCGAAAAGGGCCTGCCGCTGGTGAACATCGCGCAGCCCTTCAAGTCGTCGGGCATGATGCTGACCTGCCTGAAGGAAACGGGCATCACCGGGCCCGAGGATTTCCCCGGCCGCACGCTGGGCGTCTGGTTCTTCGGCAACGAATACCCGTTCCTGAACTGGATGAGCCAGCTTGGCATCCCGACCGACGGCTCTGACGGGGGGGTGACGGTGCTCAAGCAGGGCTTCAACGTCGATCCGCTGCTGCAAAAGCAGGCCGACTGTATCTCGACCATGACCTATAACGAGTATTGGCAGGTGATCGATGCAGGCATTTCGGCCGACGATCTTGTGACATTCAAGTATGAGGATCAGGGCGTCGCCACGCTGGAAGACGGGCTTTACGTGCTGGAGGACAAGCTGTCCGACCCGGCCGAGGTCGACAAGCTGGTGCGCTTCGTGCGTGCCTCTATGAAGGGCTGGAAATGGGCCGAGGAACACCCCGAGGACGCGGCCATGATCGTGCTGGAGTATGATGAAACCGGCGCCCAGACCGAAAAGCACCAGATCCGCATGATGGGCGAGGTGGCCAAGCTGACCGCAGGGTCGAACGGCACGCTCGACCCCGCGGATTATGAGCGCACCGTGGCATCGCTGTTGTCGGGGGGCTCTGACCCGGTGATCACGAAGACGCCCGAAGGCGCGTGGACCCACGCGATCACGGATGAGGCGTTGAACTAGGCGCAGCGACAACAATCGGCCGCCCTGCGTCATCGGTCGCGGGGCGGTTCAAACAGGCGGCACGGACTGACGCTGCAAGCTGCGTCGTTTTGTACCTGTCTGCCAGGCGCGGGTCGCCATGGCCGATCTGAAGAACTGACACGGCAACGTCACATATTCCCGCTAGGCGAAGGGGAATCAAACGGGGGCCGCTGAGTCCCGTTGCAGGAACGAGGCGCCGATGTCAGTCACTGCCGAACGAGTGAGCCCTGTCTCGCCGCACTACCCGAGCGCGTCGGATATGCGCCCGGCCGGTCCCAACCGGATTCTGATCGTCAGCGACGCGTGGGAACCGCAGGTCAACGGCGTCGTGCGCACTTATCAGGGCATCACCCGGCAGCTTGGTGCCATCGGTTGTACGACCCATGTCATCGGCCCGCGGGAATTCCGCAGCGTGGCCTTGCCGTCCTACCCGAAATCCCGCTGGCGATCCCGCTTTACCGGCAGATGGCGGAAAAGATCGAACGCTTTGCGCCCGATGCGGTGCATATCCCCGTGGAAGGCCCGCTTGGCTGGGCGGCGCGGCGTTGGTGTCTGCGCAACGGCGTGGCATTCTCGACGGCCTTTCACACCAATTTCCCGGCCTATGTGGCCCTGCGTGCCCCCCGTGGCCTGCGTGCGGGGACCGAAGCGCTGGCGATCAGCACCCTGCGCCGGTTCCATGCCCCCGCGCATCTGACCTATGTCGCCACCCCGTCGCTGGAGGCGCAACTGCGGCGCTGGGGCTTCGGCAACCGGATGGTGCGATTGCTGCGCGGTGTCGATTTCAGCCTGTTCCACCCCCGGCCCGACACCGATGCGCCGGTGGCCGACCCAGTCATGCTTTATGTCGGGCGGGTCGCACCGGAAAAGAACATCGAGGCATTCCTTTCGCTGAAGACGCCGGGGCGCAAGGTCGTCGTGGGCGCCGGGCCATCGCTGGACATGCTGAAACGCCGCTATCCGGAGGTCGAGTTCCGCGGGACCCTGACCGGGGAACCGCTGGCCGACGCCTACCGGCAGGCGGATGTATTCGTGTTCCCCTCGCGCACCGATACATTCGGGATCGTGCTGATCGAGGCGCTGGCCTCGGGCCTGCCGGTGGCGGGCTATGACGTCACCGGCCCGCGCGACATCGTGGGCGAGGATGCCCGCCTTGGCGCGACCGACGACGATCTGGAAACCGCCGTGGCCCGCGCACTGGCGTCCCCGCCACACGGCAGGAACGCCACCGCCTGGCCCGCGAACGGTATAGCTGGGAAAGCGTGGCTCAGGTCTTCCGCGATCACTCGGCGGAGTTGACGGGATGAGCCCGGCAACCCCGCGCAAGATGCGCAAGGTGCGCAGCGTCTTCATTTCCGACCTGCATCTTGGCTACAAGGGCGCCGATATCCGCGCGCTGAATGATTTCCTGCGCTCCCACGACTTCGACCATCTGTATCTTGTCGGCGACGTGGTCGACGGCTGGAAGATGGAAACCCGCTGGTACTGGAACCAGGAATACAGCGACCTGCTGGATCACCTGTTCGACCTGCGCCGTCGCAAGGTTCGGGTGGTGGTGATCACCGGCAACCATGACGAACGCCTGCGCGACATGCTGGCGATCCTGTTCCGCCCGATCCTGTTGCGCCGCTATGGCTTTCGGGTCGATGAGCGCACGATTCACCGGGCCGCGGACGGGCGGCGCTATGTGGTGATGCATGGCGACCAGTTCGACGGGGCGGTGATCCGCGGGACATCCAAGCTGGCGGACCGCTTCTGGGCCTGGCTGGTCGAACGGGCGCTGGTCCGGCCGCGCCCGGAAATCACGGTGGAACATGGCCGCCGCACGCGTTGGTCGCTGGGCAAGGCGATTGCCAAGAATACCCTCGCGCTGGTCGCCCGCTATGATGCCAACGCGCTGAACCGTGCCGCGGAAGACGGGATGGACGGCATCGTCTGCGGCCACAGCCATGTGCCCACGCTGGCCGACCGTGACGGCGTGGTGCTGGCCAATTGCGGATCCTGGACCGAGGCGCGCGGCAGCAGCGAACACCACACCGCCGTGGTGGAAACCGTCGACGGCGAACTTGAGATGGTCAAGTGGAGCCCGATGCGCCGCGGGCCGGAGCATGAGAGCATGCGCTGCCTGCCGCCGCAACGCCCGGGCACGCGCAACCGCGATGCCGCCACGCTGGTGCGCCTGATCCATGCCTTGTGGTCGCCGCCGAAAACGGCGCGGCCGCTGTCCATAGGCGCGACGGTACCCGCGACCCAGGAGTGATCGCTGGCCCGCAAGCCCGGCCGATCAATCGGCCCGGCGGTAGCGCGCCTTCCATCACAACGCCGACGGGCGCTTGAGTTCCCGCAAAGCGGTCGCCGCAAGGGTCTTCGCAAGAACAGGGGCCTCAGCGTCCCAGGGCCTTCATCCCCCGCTCGATCCCCTCCAGCGTCATCGGCACCATCTGGCCGTCGAAGATCTCGCGGATCATCTCGATGGACTGGGTGTATTGCCAGTGCCGCTCGATCACCGGGTTGATCCACAGGTTGTCGGGCCACTGCGCGCGGGCACGCTCCAGCCAGACGCGGCCCGGTTCGGCGTTCCAGTGTTCGTTCGCGCCCCCGGCAAAGGCGATCTCATAGGGGGACATGCTGGCATCGCCGACGAAGATGCATTTGTAATCGGGCCCATAGGTGTGCAGCACGTCCCATGTGGGCGTGACCTCGTTCCAGCGGCGGCGGTTGTCGCGCCAGACGCCTTCGTACAGGCAGTTGTGGAAGTAGTAGTACTCCAGATGCTTGAATTCTGACCGCGCGGCCGAAAACAACTCCTCCACCACCTCGATATGGTCGTCCATCGACCCGCCGACATCGAGAAACAGCAGCACCTTGACCGCGTTGTGCCGTTCGGGCCGGGTTTTCACATCCAGATATCCGTGGTCGGCGGTGGCGCGGATCGTCTCGTCCAGATCCAGTTCTTCATGCGCGCCCTGACGGGCCCATCGGCGCAGGCGTTTCAGGGCCACCTTGATGTTGCGGGTGCCCAGTTCGACGCTGTCGTCGAGATTGCGAAACTCGCGCTTGTCCCAAACCTTGACCGCCCGGCGGTGGCGGCTTTCGTCCTGGCCGATGCGCACGCCTTCGGGGTTGTAGCCATAGGCCCCGAAGGGCGAGGTGCCGGCAGTGCCGATCCACTTGTTCCCGCCCTGGTGGCGTTCCTTCTGTTCCTTCAGCCGCTCTTTCAGCGTCTCCATCAGCTTGTCGAAGCCGCCCAGCGCCTCGATCTCGGCGCGTTCTTCCTCGGTCAGGTGCTTTTCGGCAAGCCGGCGCAGCCAGTCCTCGGGCAGGTCCAGCGCCTCCAGCACCTCGCCGGGGGCGATCTCCTCCAAACCGTCGAAGGTCGCGGCAAAGGCCCGGTCGAACCGGTCGAGCAGGCGTTCATCCTTCACCAGCGCCGCGCGGGCGAGGTAGTAGAACCCTTCGACGTCATAGGTCACAAGCCCCGCCTTCACGGCCTCAAGAAAGGCAAGATACTCCCGCAGGGAAACGGGGATGCCGGTGTTGCGCAGGGTCTGGAAGAACGGCAGGAACATGGGGCGGAGAATAGGGCGCCCGGCGGGCTATGCAATCGCGAAGTCCGCCCAAGGGGCCATTGCCGGGGGCGCGGGTTATCCGGCGTTGGCGGGCCGCAGGGCGGCGATTTCGTCCATCCGTGCGCGGACCTCTGCCTCGGCCCCAAAGCCGTAGCGAGCCCAGCCCAGCGCCTCGGTCCTGACGGCACGGGCCTCTGACGCGCGACCCAGCTGGTCCAGCGCCTCGCTCTTGATCAGCAGCATCGTGGCCAGAAGGGCAGCATTCTGCCACTCGGTCGCGGCGGAGAGATGGCCGTTGACAAGGCGCAGGGCGGTTTGCGCGCCCTCCGGCCCCGAAGACAGGGAAAAGGCGGCCAGATGCATGGCCACATGGGCCGCCTGAACGCGGGTCTCGCTGCTTTTGGAATAGATTTCCCCGGCCTGAAGGAAGGCGATCAGCGCCGACTTGCCGTCCTGCGCCAGCGTCAGCCGGCCAAGGGCGAACAGGCTGAAGGCCAGCCGCGTGTCGTTCCAGCCCTGTGCCCGGGCGATGGCCACGGCGCGGTTCGCGGCCGCGCGGCGCCGACCGGCAGAGACGCCGGGGCCCAGTGCGGTTTCCACCGCCTCGATCCAGTCGCGGGTGGTTGGCGCCACGGATTTGACGGCGCGGCCCTGTCCGCGGGGGTTGAGACGGGCGAGAATGGACGGAAGCTTCCGGGCGACCTGTTCCCGCGTCATTCCGCTGGCCAGTTCCGGCGCGTAATAGGCGCGCAGGACCAGCATGTCGAAACCGGTCAGGATGGTGTGGAAATTGTCGTCGTTGAACACCGAGTCCGGTAGCCGGTACAGGTCATTCAACGGCCCCAGCGCCTGCGCCAGTTCCTCGTGCAGACAGTCGCGCACCTCTTGCGGGCTGACATCGCCGGGCAGAAAGATCGCGACCTGCTCCCGTTTCGTCAGCGTCGTCCAGTCGACGCGGGCGGTGCGCCGGGCGCGGCGATACTCGTCCCAGCCGGTCACGCGGGGGGCCACGAAACAGGCGGCCTGGGGCACAAGCCTTTGCAGGCGCGCGCGGGATACGACCTCGATCGTGATCCCTGCGGTTTCGGCGGCGGAAACCCTGCGGATATCGATCCGCGCCTCACGGCGCAAACGGCCCAGAAGGGCGGCAAGGTCGGGCTCCAGGCTGGGCGGGGCATCGCCCACGACCCGCAGGGTGACGGGTTCTTCGAACCGGGTCATCACGGGCAGTTTCCGCCCGCTTTCCATCATGAAGCTGAGGTCGAGGAAATCCTGTGCGATCCGGGCATTCGACCGGCTGGGTGCACGTACCTGCGTGGCCGGGAAGGTTCGCATCTCGGGCAGCGTCGCGGGCGAGGGCGGCAGGCGAGAGGGCAGGTCGGTCACCGGGCCGGAACAGGCGCCAAGGGCCATCACCGTCAGCAGAAGGCCGATGCCGCGCCGCATGTCAGGGACGCACGTATTTGATGAAGGGCGTGACCGCGCCGATCCGGTCGTAAAGCGTGCGGGCCGTCGCGTTGAACTCTTGTGTCATCCAGTAGACCGAGGGCACGTCGCGCGCATCGGCCACGGCATAGACCGCCTCGATCAGGGCGCGGCCCACGCCTTTCCCACGAACCTCTGCATCGGCGTAGAGGTCTTGCAGATAGCACACGCCCTCGGGCTTCCAGCAGTGCTTGTGAAAGATGAAATGCACCAGCCCCACGGGCTGCCCCCCGATCAGGGCCAGACGGCAGCCCATATCCGGATCGCCGCCATGCAAGAGCCGGGCGAAGGTGGTTGCATACGTCTCCTCCGGCACGGTCGTTTCATAGAAGGCAAGATAGGCGGTCCAGAGCCTGCGCCACTGGGGCTCATCTTCGGGGCGCAGCGGACGGACGATGCAGTCGGACAAGGGGGCAGGCTTTCGCAAGGTACTGGGACAAGGTCGGCTGCGGGCCAGTTTGGACAACGACCCGTCCCGGCACAAGGGCAGGGGACGCGGCAGACGCAGATTGTCGGGCGCTGCGGCATTGCCGCCGCGGGGTGATCGGCCCCTACATTCCCCGCCGCGCCATGAAGGCCAGACGTTCGAACAACTGCACGTCCTGTTCGTTCTTCAACAGCGCGCCGTGCAGCTTGGGCAGGGCGTTCTTGCCGTCGCGCTTCAGATCCTTGGGATCCATGTCCTCGGCCAGCAGCAATTTCAGCCAGTCCAGCACTTCCGAGGTCGAGGGGCGTTTTTTCAGCCCGTCCATCTCGCGCAATTCATAAAACTGGGTCAGGGCCGCGTGCAGCAGGTCCTGCTTGATGCCGGGGTGATGCACCTCGACGATCTTTTTCATTGTTTCGACATCGGGAAACCGGATGTAGTGGAAAAAGCAGCGCCGAAGGAACGCATCGGGCAATTCCTTTTCGTTGTTCGAGGTGATGATGACCACCGGTCGCTGCAGGGCTTTCACCGTCTCTCCGGTCTCGTAGACGTGGAACTCCATCCGGTCGAGTTCCTGCAACAGGTCGTTCGGAAACTCGATATCCGCCTTGTCGATCTCGTCGATCAGCAGCACGACTTTCTGCGGCGCCGCGAAGGCCTGCCACAGCTTGCCCTGCTTGATGTAGTTGGCCACGTCATGCACGCGTTCGTCGCCCAGCTGGCTGTCGCGCAGGCGACTCACCGCGTCGTATTCGTACAGGCCCTGCTGTGCCCGCGTCGTCGATTTGATGTGCCATTCGATCAGCGGCATGCCCAGACTTTGGGCAACCTGACGGGCGAGTTCCGTCTTGCCGGTGCCCGGTTCGCCCTTCACCAGCAGCGGGCGTTCCAGCGTCACCGCGGCATTGACTGCGACCGTCAGGTCCTCTGCGGCGACATAGCTGTCTGTGGAGCCGAATTTCATGCACTTACGGCCTTTTGTTCAATTGATTTCATCGCGGACCATAGCGCCCCTTCACAAAGCTTCAAGCGGGTTGTATGCACCCACAATTCTAGTGACACGAGACGGCGATTGGGCTACATGCGCCCCAGGTGCGCCGGGGGAGAGGTCGATATGAGTGAGGTTTCACCCGGCCCGGAAGAGGGAGCAGGGATGAAAGCCGAAGTTTTCTTGCCAGAAGACTATCGTCCGGCCGAGGACGAGCCTTTCATGAACGAGCGTCAGCTCGAATATTTTCGTCGCAAGCTGATTGCCTGGAAAGACGATATACTGAGCGAAAGCCGGGAGACCCTTGAAGGTCTTCAGGACTCGACCCGGAATATCCCGGACATCGCCGATCGCGCCAGCGAAGAGACCGACCGCGCACTGGAACTGCGGACCCGGGATCGCCAGCGCAAGCTGGTGGCCAAGATCGACTCCGCGCTGCGGCGGATCGAAAACGGCGAGTACGGCTATTGCGAGGAGACGGGCGAGCCGATTTCGCTCAAGCGTCTGGACGCCCGCCCGATTGCCACCCTCAGCCTTGAGGCGCAGGAACGGCACGAACGGCGTGAGCGTGTGCATCGCGACGACTGACCGCCCGGACCGAAGGGTGGGAGGAACTGCATGCCCCTGAGCGGTCGGAAGATTACCGTTCTGGGGGCCGGGATCGCCGGGCTGGCCGTATCGATTGCGCTGGCCCGTCGTGGTGCCGATGTGGTCGTGCTGGAACAGGCAGAGGCGATCCGCGAGGTCGGAGCCGGCCTTCAGATCAGCCCGAACGGTGCGACGGTGCTCCGCGCCTTGGGGCTGGGTTCTGAACTATCCGATATCGGTGTGCGTGGCCGCGAGGTGATGCTGCGCGACTATCGCCACGGGGCAGAGGTCGTGCGCATCGACCTGTCGGCCCATGGCGCCAACTATTTCTTCATTCACCGCGCCGACCTGGTGGAAATGCTGGCCAAGGCTGCGCGCGATGCCGGGGTGCAGATCCGTCTTTTGCAGCGGATCGAAGCGCTCGACTTCGACGGGGATCGGGTGCACCTGACCACCGCGCAGGGGGCAGAGGTCGCCGCGGGTCTTCTGATCGGCGCCGACGGTTTGCATTCGGTGGTGCGGGCCGCGCTCAACGGCGCTGCCCGGCCCGCCTTTACCGGCCAGGTGGCGTGGCGCGCCCTGGTGCCCGCAAGCGGGCCTGTCGCCCCCGTGGCTCATGTTCATATGGGGCCGGGCCGGCATCTGGTGCGCTACCCGTTGCGGGGCGGCATGCTGATCAACATCGTCGCCGTCGAGGAGCGCAGCGTCTGGACGGAGGAGGGCTGGAACCGCCCCGGCGATCCCGACGAGTTGCGTGCGGCGTTCCGCGATTTCGGCGGCCGGGTGCCAGAGCTTCTGGCGCAGGTCGAACAGGTCAATTTCTGGGGCCTTTTCCGCCATCCCGTGGCGCCGGTCTGGCACAACCGGTCGGCGGCCATTCTGGGCGATGCCGCGCATCCGACGCTGCCATTCCTTGCGCAGGGCGCGAACATGGCGCTGGAGGATGCCTGGGTTCTTGCCGGCACGCTGGAACGCCACCGGGATGCCGAGGCTGCCTTTGCCGCCTATCAGGCAGAGCGGCGGCCGCGCACGGTGCGCATCGTCGATGCCGCAACCCGCAATGCGCGCAACTATCACCTGCGGTCGCCCGTGCTGCGGGCGGCGGCCCATACCGCGCTGCGCCTTGGCGGGGCGTTGGCGCCCGGCGCGGCGCTCAGCCGGTTCGACTGGGTCTACGAGCACGACGTCGCTGCACGCTACCCGTTGAGCGCGGCGCCCAAGACCTGAGCGGGCGTCTTTCGCGCCTGTCCTGTCACGCGTCGAGCGTCACCCACACCGGCACGTGGTCGGAGGGTTTTTCCCGCCCGCGCATCTCTGCCTCGATCCGGCAGTCCGTCATCAGGTCGGCCGCTTGCGGGCTCAGCAGGACATGGTCGATCCGGATGCCGTCGTTCCGGTCCCACGCGCCGGCCTGATAGTCCCAGAAGGAATAGTGGCCCGTGCCCCGGGTGCGGGCGCGGAACGCTTCGGTGAAGCCCAGATGGACGATCCGGCGGAATGCCTCGCGCGAGGCGGGCAGGGCCAGCGCGTCTTTCGCCCAGGCCTCGGGGCGGGCGGCGTCCTCGTCCTGCGGGATGATGTTGTAGTCGCCGGCCATCAGCACCGGATCCTCGCTGGCCATCAGATCGCGCGCATGTGCCTCCAGCCGCGCCATCCAGCCGAGTTTATAGTCGTATTTCGGTCCCGGGGCGGGGTTTCCGTTGGGCAGGTACAGCCCGCAGATCCGGATCGCCTGTGCGCCGATGACCGTCGCCTCGATCCACCGGGCCTGTTCGTCGTCGGGATCGCCCGGCAGACCGCGGGTCACGTCCTCCAACGGCAGTTTCGACAGGATCGCCACACCGTTGAACCCCTTTTGCCCGTGGGTTTCGAGGTTGTAGCCGCGATCCTCGAACGGCGCACGGGGGAAGGCCTCGTCGACGGACTTGATCTCTTGCAACAGGGCGACATCGGGCTGTTCCCGATCCAGCCAGTCCAGCACCGTCTCGATCCGCGCCTTGATGCCATTGACGTTGAAGGTGGCGATCTGCATCTCTGTCCCTCCGCTCTTGCCCGCGACTATCCCTGTGCGCCGGGGCAAAGTCCATGCCTGCGACCGGGGCTTTGGCGGTCAGGAACCTGCTGTGCCCCGGTCGGCAAGGCGCGCGGCGATGGCCGTGCCCGCCGCCCAGCCCGACGACCACGCCCACTGGAAATTGTACCCGCCCAGCCAGCCGGTCACGTCCACCGCTTCCCCGATCATGTAGAGGCCGGGGACGTTGCGGCTTTCCATGGTGCGGGCGTCGATGTCATCGGTGGCGATGCCGCCAAGGGTGACTTCTGCGGTGCGATAGCCCTCGGTCCCCGCGGGTTTCAGGCGCCAGTCGGTCAGCCCCTCGACCAGCGCGGCCAGCCGGGTATCGGACAGGTCCGCCATGTTGCAGGACAGGCCAAGCCGCCCGGCCGCATGATCGGCCAGCCGCGCAGGCAGCAGGGTGGCAAGGGCCTTGGCAACCGATTTCCGGCCCTGCCCGGTGCGCAAGTCACGCAGGCGCCCTGCGGCATCGAGGCCGGGCAAAAGGTTCAGCGCGATTTCCTCCCCCTCCCGCCAATAGGAGGAGACCTGCAACATCGCGGGGCCTGACAGGCCACGATGGGTGATCAGCATCGCCTCTTCGAAAGAGGCCCCGCCCGCGCGGGCCTGAACCGGAACCGACAGGCCCGACAGCGGCGCCAGACCGTCGCGCAATGGCCCCGACAGCGTGAACGGCACCAGTCCGGGCCGTGTTTCGGTGATCCGGTGCCCGAACTGCCGGGCGATCCGATGCGCGAAATCCGTGGCGCCCATCTTGGGGATCGACTTGCCCCCCGTCGCCAGCACAAGCGTTTCGGCAGCCAGCGCCTTACCCGTTTCCAGCGTGACGGCAAAGCCCCGTCCGGTCCGGGTGATTTGGGTCACCGATCCCTGTAGCCGCAAAGACGCCCCCGTCCGCTGCATCTCGGCCAGCAGCATGTCGACGATCTGCGTGGCCTTGCCGTCGCAGAAAAGCTGCCCCAGCGTCTTTTCGTGCCACGCGATTCCGTGGCGGCCGACAAGGTCGATGAAATCCCACTGGGTATAGCGGGCCAGGGCCGATTTCACGAAATGGGGGTTTTCGGAGAGGTAGTTTTCGGGGCCCGCGTACAGGTTGGTGAAATTGCACCTGCCCCCGCCGGAGATCCTGATCTTTTCCCCCGGTGCGCGGGCATGGTCGATCACCAGCACCCGCGCGCCCTTGGCGGCGGCATGGGCCGCGCACATCATGCCGGCGGCGCCCGCGCCAAGGATCAGGCAGTCGTAACGGTTCATGTTGCCGGGGCGTGACGCGGCCGAAGCGCGATGTCCAGCCCGTCAGTGCTTGCGGATGGTCTTTTTGCCCGTGATCATCGGCTTGACGAGGTTTTCGCCCTTCCACTTGCTGTAGAAGGTGATGGCTGCGACATGCAGCGCCACAACGCCCAGCACCACCCAGCTTAGAGTGTCGTGCAGGCCGACGGCGGTGCGCCGGGCCTCTGAACTGACATATTTCGCAAGCGGGCCGACATTGATGTAATCGTCGGGGTCGACGAACAGCCCCACGGTGGCATGCACCGCCAGAACCCCAAGCAGGATGAAGACGAACAGGCCGCCCAAGGGGTTGTGGCCGGGCCAGTAGCTGGGCTTTCGCCGGAACATGCCGAACACGTATTTCGCAATCGACACGGGGCCGTACAGGAAATTGCCGAACCGGGCATGCTCGGGGCCGACAAAGCCCCAGAGCACCCGAAACGCCAGAAGACCGAGCACCGCGTAGCCGAACCAGAAGTGCAGCGTCATCACGTCGGGCCCGAACTCACCCAGTACCCATGCGGAGATGACGCAGATCGTCAGGGACCATTTGAAGATCCGCAAGACCGGATCCCAGACCTTGACGGTTTCCAGATTGTCGGCCCCCGCCCCTGCGTTGGGGGCGGTCTCTTCGGTGCTCGCATCTTTCATGGATCAGTCCTTGGCGCGGTAGTTGTCGTGGCAGCCCTTGCAGGCGCCGCCCACCTGCTGCACGGCCTTGCCGAGCGAGGCGCGGTCAAGGCCGGCCATCGCGTTCAGTTCCTCAACGGCGGCAACGAAGGCCATGCCCTTTTCCTGAACGCCGGCGAAGTCGTTCCAGATCTTCGGCAGGGCGTCGCTGCCCTTGACGTCTTCGGACGAGGTGCCGGGCGTGTAGAGATGGCCCAGATTGTACTGGGTCAGGGTCATCAGGTTGTCGGCAGCGGTCTGGGCGCGTGCGCCATCATAGGCGATATCGCCTTTGGCCATGCCGGCGAGAATGTGCATGTTGGCGCCGAGCAGCTTGTAATAGCCTTGGCGGGCTTCAACGGTCTTTTCGGCCATTTCGTCCGCGATAGCGGCGGCGGGCAGGGCGGCGAGCACCGCCGTGATCAGAAGCTTGCGCATGGAATACTCCAGTCTTTGAACCCGAAGGTTGCATTTACGTTCGCACGCGACCCTTATAACGGTCCCGTCCTCGGTTTCCGTCGCTTTCTTCTGTTCGTTTTTTAATGGGGCGATGTGCCGCATTTTGGGGTTCCGGCCCGGTGGCATCGGGGCTATCCCTGAAAGATGCCTTGAAAATCTGCCTTTCGGGCGATCTCGTCCACGGCGGTCAACTGTGCGTGATCTTCGCGGCAGGCGCGCGCGGCGGCCACCAGTGCGCCAAAGATCGCGCGTTGGCGGCGGGCATAGAACAGATGTTCGGGGTGCCACTGCACACCCAGTGCGAAGGGATCGCAGGTCCGCTCCACCGCCTGGATCATGCCGCCGCGGTCATGGGCGGCCACGCGCAGATCGCGGCCCAGATCGGATACCGCCTGGCTGTGCAGCGCGTTGACCCGCATCGGTGCGGGCCCGGCAATGTCCGACAACCGGGTGTCGTCGCAGACCCTGACCTCTTTCTTCGGCAGGATCGTCCACAGCTTTTTCGACGCGGTATAGGTGCCATAGGCATCCTGATCGAGGGTTCCGCCAAGGGCCACGTTGATCATCTGCGCGCCGCGGCAAATGCCCAGAACGGGCTTGCCCCGGTCAATGGCCCCTTCGACCAGACGGCGTTCCAGCGCGTCGCGGGCCGGGTCCAGCCGGGCAGAGGTGACAAGCTGCATCCCGTAGAGGTCCGGCGAAATGTCATCGCCTCCGCCGATGATCAGCCCGTCGACATCGTCAAGGTCGGCGGGCCGTCCGGCGCCCCAGCGCACGCTGCGCCCCCCCGCCAGCCATATGTTGAACGCCACAAGCGGATAGATGCGCCAGCCCGACCGGGCCGAGGTGGTGACGGCAATCAGCGGTTTTCCGGTCATGCGGTTTCCCACAATTCCAGCTCGCACAGGCGTTCCTCGACATGGGCCAGCCAGTCGGGGCGCGTGGTGGTCAATGCTTCGCGATACTCGATCCAGTCGCGCGCCAAGGCGTTCAGCGCGTCGGCATCGGCCGCCAGACGCTCCACCAGTGTCCAGCGGTTCCATTCATAGGCCAGCCGCCAGCCGCCCTCGTCGATCCGGCAATCGGGCAGACGATAGTGAAAGGTCGGCCGCGCCCCGACCAGCCCGCCGGCCGAGTCCAGCGCCTTGGCCACGCGGTTCTCATCAAGGTGCCGGAAGCACGGCAGCATGTCGAGCCCGCGGTTCCGCGTCGGCGTTTCCTTCAGATAGATGTCGATGAACTCGGTGAGCGACCAGTTCGGGCCGTCCTTGGCCAGCCGGTCGACGAAACTGCGCGGATAGGCATCGACAAAGGGAAGAACCCGCCGCGCCGGGTCGATCGGGTCGGCATTGCGCAGCCAGTCCTCGATCAGGGCAAAGGCACGGACGACGGGCAGGATCGCCTCGACCGTCGCATCGGCGATTTCAGGGTTCAGATGTACCCCGAAGCCCAACAGCAGACCGTCCCGGCTGCCCTGTGCGCCAGCGGATCGCAGCGCGCTGCGCAACTTGTCCAGCGCGGGCAACTGGTCGGGGCCAAGCGGCGGCGTGACGATTTCGATGGGCACGACCGCCCGGCTGAGGTCGAGCCCGAGATCCATGACCGCCGAGCCCGCCTTTTCACGCAGAACCGTGTCGAGGCAGATTTCGACATCGCCCCAGTCGGTCCCCTCGATCAGCCAGTCATGGGCCGCAACCTGCCGCTGCGTGCCGCCCAACTCACGCGCAACCACACCGGCGGCCTCTTCTTCGGTCAGGCCGCCGAACTCGATCTCGATCCCCGCACGCCTTGGTTGGCCCGAGGATGTCGTTTCCGGGCTGAGCGGGAGGAACCGGTCGCGGGGAAGAAGGGCGGTAATGCTGTCCATTCGGGGCGCCTTTCCGGGGCGCGAGGCCCCTAGACTGAAAATGACGTGCCGCAGCCGCAGGAACTGCTGGCGTTCGGATTATCTATAACGAACCGCGCGCCGATCAGTTCCTCGGAGAAATCGATGACGGCGTTCGACAGGAAGGGCAGGGAGACCGCGTCGACCACGACCTTTTCGCCGCCGCCTTCCAGAACCAGGTCATCCTCGGCCACGTCGTCCAGCGTGATCGCGTATTGAAAGCCGGAACATCCGCCCCCTTCTACGGCGACGCGCAGGGCTTTTCCTTGCGTCGCGGCACCGATCTCGGTCAGGCGTTTGAAGGCGCGGTCGGTCACTTTCGGCGGGAGGTTGAGGTCCATTTCGGCAGTTTTCCCTGTCTCTATCGATTTGCCGTGAATATATGGCCCCAACAGGACGGAACAAGCAACGAGGCCCGCATGCTGGCCCCTTATGCCTGCGATCCCGCGAAAAGCCGCGGAAGATTGCACCCCGAGGACGAAAGTGCCTTCCGATCGTGCTTTCAGCGTGACCGGGACAGGATCATTCATTCCTCTGCCTTCCGGCGGTTGATGCACAAGACGCAGGTTTTCGTCGTGCATGAGGGCGACAGCTACCGCACCCGGCTGACCCATTCGATCGAGGTGGCGCAGGTGGCCCGCACCATCGCGGGCGCGCTAAGGCTGAACGCCGAACTGACAGAGGCCGTGGCACTGGCCCATGACCTTGGCCACACGCCCTTCGGCCATACCGGGGAGGACGCGCTGTCGGAACGGATGGCCCCCTATGGCGGGTTCGACCACAACGCGCAGGCCATCCGCATCGTCACCCGGCTGGAACGCCACTATGCCGAATTCGACGGGCTGAACCTGACATGGGAGGCGCTGGAGGGCATCGCCAAGCATAACGGGCCGGTGACGGGCGAGTTGCCCTATGCGCTGGCCGAATACAACGCGGTGCACGATCTGGAACTGCATACCCATGCCAGCGCCGAGGCGCAGGTGGCCGCGATTTCCGACGACATCGCCTATAACAACCACGACCTGCATGACGGTCTGCGCGCGGGGCTGTTTACCGAGGACGAACTGGCCACCCTGCCCATCGTCGGCGATTGCTATGCGGAGGTCGACCGGGCCTATCCCGGTCTCGACCCCAAGCGGCGGCGGCATGAAGCCTTGCGCCGGGTGTTCGGCGTGATGGTGGCAGAGGTGATCGACCTGGCCAAGGCAGCGCTGGCGGACTCCGGTGCCGAATGCGCCGAGGATATCCGCGCGCTGGGGCGTCCCGTGGTGCGTTTCCCCGACGCGCTGGCCGCCGATATCCGCGAATTCCGGACCTTCCTGTTTCACCGGATGTATCGGGCCCCCTCGGTCATGAAGGTGCGGGCCGAGGTGACGCAGGTCGTCCGCGATCTTTTCCCGCTCTACCTCGGGAATCCGTCGCTTCTGCCGCAGAAATGGCGCGAGGATGTGGAGGCCGCGAAAGATGAGACTACCCTTGCCCGGATCGTCGCGGACTATATCGCCGGCATGACCGACCGGTTCGCGATGGCGGAACATGCGCGCCTGATCGGCGGCGCAGGGCAGGGGGAACGATGACAACGGGTTCCGAAGGGGCGCTGGCCCCGGTGATGGCATTTGCGCTGGTGGGCGCGCTGGGCGTTGGGGCGCAATGGCTGGCATGGCGGCTGAGGATGCCTGCCATCGTGCTGATGCTGATTGCAGGGCTGATCGTTGGGCCATTGCTGGGCCTTTTCGACCCTGCGCGCGATATCGGGGCCCTGATGGGGCCGATGGTGTCCATCGCCGTGGCGATCATCCTGTTCGAGGGCGGGTTGTCGTTGAACCTGCATTCGCTGCGCGACGCCGCGCCCGGCGTGCGGCGGCTTGTGCTGATCGGCGGGCCGCTGGGCTGGCTGCTGTCGGCGGTGGCGTTGCACTACGTCGCGGGGCTTGGCTGGGGCAGTTCATGGGTGTTCGGCGGCATCCTGATCGTGACCGGCCCGACGGTGATCGCGCCCCTTCTGCGGCAGGCGCGGCTGGCCCGGCGCCCTGCGCAACTGTTGAACTGGGAGGCCATCGTCAACGACCCCTTCGGTGCGCTGGCCGCGGTGCTGGCCTTCCAGGTCCTGATCGTGATGGAGTCCGACTTTTCGCCCGGCCTTGCGGCGGCCGAGGTTGCCGGCGGCATCGCCTTTGCCCTGTTGCTGGGCGGGCTGGTCGGCTGGGGGTTGTCGACGGCCTTCCGCCGCGCGCTTGTGCCCGAATTCATGAAGGTGCCGGTGCTGTTCGCGGTTCTGCTGGCCGTGTTTGCCCTGTCCGATGCGGTCCTGCATGAAAGCGGTCTTCTGGCCGTGACGTTGATGGGCCTCGTGATCGCCAATGCCGATCTGCCGTCCTACACCGAACTTCGCCGGTTCAAGGAACATGCGACGATCCTGCTGGTCTCGGGCGTGTTCATCCTGCTGGCCGCGAACATGAACCTCGCGGCGCTTTCGACGCTGGACTGGCGGTCGGCGGCGTTCGTTCTGGCCGCAATCGTGATCGTGCGGCCGTTGACCGTTCTTGTGTCCCTTCTGTTCTCGCCGGTGCCGTGGCGCGAACGGCTGCTGGTGGCCTTCACCGGCCCGCGGGGCGTGGTGCTGGTGGCGGTGGCGGGACTTTTCGGGGATCGGCTGACGGCGCTGGGGCTGGAAGACGGCGCACGCATCGGACCGCTGGCCTTTGCGCTGGTGACGGCGACGGTGGTTCTTCATGGGTTCACGCTGACGCCGCTGGCCCGCTGGCTGGGGCTGACCGGGGCGTCGACGCCGGGGGTGATTTTCGTCGGGGGCTCCCGCTGGGCCACCGGTTTTGCCGAGGCGCTGAAAAAGGCCGAGGTGCCGGTTCTGATTGCCGACCCGAACCATGCCAGGCTGCGGGGCGCACGCGAGGCGGGGGTGCCGGTCTTCTACGGCGATATCCTGTCAGAAGCGGCAGAGCACAGCGTTGAACTCGTCAGCTATGGCACCGTCATCGCCGCGACCGACAATGACGCCTATAACACGCTGGTTGCCACCGATGTCGCCCCGGAATTCGGGCGGGAAAACGTCTTCCAACTGCGCCGGACCAAGCAGGAGAGCAGCCGCCATGCCCTGCCGACCACACTGGGCGGGCGACCCATCGGCAAGGGGCAGGGCTATTGGGAAATCAACCGCCTGATGACCGAGGGCTGGGGCTTTCGCGCGACGAAGCTGTCCGAGGAATTCACGCTTGAGCAGTGGCGCGAGAAAAACCCCGAGGCGGTGATCCTGATGCAGATCGGCCCCGGCGGCGTGCCCCGCGTCATTTCGGACGAGGAAGAGGCGCGCAATACCGCCGGCAGTCGTCTGGTTGCGATGGTCCCGCCCGAGGAGGCGCCCGCGAAAGCCGCCGGTTGACGCCGGGACGCCCGGTGATAAACCGCCGCCAAGCCGAAAGGGATGCAGATGAACCTCTTTAACGACTTGCGCGCGCTGGTGATCGAGAGCATCGACGCGATGGCCGCGGCGGGCGACCTGCCCGCGGGACTGGATACTGCCAACGTGGCCGTGGAGCCGCCCCGCGACCCTGCCCATGGGGATATGGCGACCAATGCCGCGATGGTGCTGGCCAAGCCCGCAAAGGCCAAGCCGCGCGATATCGCCGAGAAACTGGCCGCGCGCCTGACCGACGATCCGCGCGTCGATCTGGCCGAGGTCGCCGGGCCCGGTTTCATCAACCTGCGGCTTTCGCCCGATGTCTGGCGGGATGTCGTGGCCAAGGTGCTGGGTAGGGGCACGGCCTTTGGCCGCTCCGGTCTGGGGCAGGGGCAGAAGGTCAATGTCGAATATGTCTCGGCCAACCCCACGGGTCCGTTGCATGTCGGCCACACCCGAGGCGCGGTTTTCGGCGATGCGCTGGCGAACCTGCTGGCCTATTCCGGGCATGACGTCACCCGCGAATATTATATCAACGATGGGGGCGCGCAGGTCGATGTGCTCGCCCGCTCCGTCTATCTGCGGTATCTGGAGGCGCATGGCCAAGAGGTCGCGTTCGAGGACGGCACCTATCCCGGCGACTATCTGATCGAGGTCGGGCAGGCGCTGAAGGACAAGGTCGGCGACGCCTTCGTGGATCAGCCCGAGGATGTCTGGCTGGCAGAGATCCGCGATTTCGCCACCGACCGGATGATGGACCTGATCCGCGCCGATCTGGCCGCGCTTGGCGTGACGATGAATCAGTTTTTCAGCGAGAAATCGCTGTACGGCACCGGCCGGATCGAGGCTGCCATCGACGCGCTGCGGGGCAAGGGGCTGATCTATGTCGGCGTGCTGGAACCACCCAAGGGCAAGACGCCCGAGGACTGGGAGCCGCGCGAACAGACCCTCTTCAAATCCACCGACCACGGCGACGACGTCGACCGGCCGATCATGAAATCGGACGGGTCATGGACCTATTTCGCCCCGGATATCGCGTACCATTTCGACAAGATTTCCAGGGGCTTCGACCAGCTTATTGATGTGTTCGGTGCAGATCACGGCGGGTATGTGAAGCGCATGAAGGCCGCGGTATCGGCGCTGTCGGATGGCACGGTGCCGCTTGACATCAAGCTGACCCAACTGGTGAAGCTCTACAAGAACGGCGAACCCTTCAAGATGTCGAAACGCGCCGGCACCTTCGTGACGCTGCGCGATGTGGTCGATCAGGTGGGGCCGGATGTGACCCGCTTCGTGATGCTGACCCGCAAGAACGACGCGCCCTTGGATTTCGATTTCGACAAGGTGCTGGAGCAGTCGAAGGACAACCCGGTCTTCTATGTCCAATATGCCCATGCCCGGGTCTGTTCCGTCCTGCGCAAGGCGGCCGAGGCCGGGATTGCCGCGGATGACGCGACGCTGGCAGGCGCCGACCTGTCCAGACTGGGGCATGAGGCGGAACTGGCCGTGGCCAAAAAGCTGGCCGAATGGCCCCGTCTGGTCGAGATCGCGGCGCGCACCCATGAACCGCACCGGGTTGCGTTCTACCTGTACGAACTGGCGTCGGACCTCCACGCGCTCTGGAACCGTGGCAACGAGGTGCCCGAGGTGCGCTTCCTGCAAGAGGGCGATCCTGCCACAAGCCAATCCAAAATCGCGCTGGCCCGTTCCGTCGCCGTTGTGATTTCGGCGGGCTTGGGTATTCTTGGCGTCAAGCCGCTTGAGGAAATGCGCTGACCACAAGGCGCGTCCGGGCGGTGTGTGAGACAGGCAAGAACCGACCCGCGTGACGCATATGTTGCCGGGCGATGAGGCGGCAATGGCAGATATGGATTTCAATTCGGTCGGCGGGTTCGGGGGCAGTGCCTCTTTCCCACCGATCAAGACGGTGTTGAACTGGGCGGGGGGCGTTGCTTCCCTTGCGCTGGTGGCGGGGCTGGTGAACTGGGGCATCCAGATCATGGTGCGGGACGTGTCCGGCGTGCCGGTGGTGGTTGCGCTGGAAGGGCCGATGCGCGTGGCACCCGACAATCCCGGCGGACAACTGGCCCAGCATCAGGGGTTGGCGGTCAACCGCGTCGCGGCAGAGGGCGAGGCCGCCCCGCCGCCCGATACGCTGCGGCTTGCACCGCAACCGGTGTCACTGGCCGACGAAGACCTGCCGCAGGCAGCGTTCCCGCGCGGGCGGGGGACGGACCTTCGCGCGGTGACCGGCGCGGTGCCGGAACCGGACGCGCCTCTTGCTGACATCGCGCTGATCGATATCTCCGACGAACTGCCCCTGGGCGCTGATATGGAACAGGCCCCCCTGACCGGCGAAGAGGTCTTGGGCGAAGAGGTCCTGGACCTGCCGCCCGGTGCGCTGCGCGTTTCGCCGCGGCCCCAACCGCGGCCCGATACCGATCTGGCCGCCCGCGCCGCGATTGCCGCGGCGACGGCTGCGCTGGCCCAGCCGCGCGTCTCGGGTGAGTTACCCGCGGCAGAGGTGATCGCCGGAACCGCGCTGGTGCAACTGGGGGCCTTCAACTCGACCGAGGACGCCCGCGCCGGATGGGACAGGCTGGCCGGACGGTCGCGCTTTGCGGCATTTTTCGAGACCAAGTCGCGCGTCGTGCAGCAGGCGGGCAGCGGGGATCAGGTGTTCTATCGGCTGCGCGCCGCGGGGTTCGAAAACCTTGACGACGCCCGTCGGTTCTGTGCCGCGCTGACCGCCGAGGGCGCGGATTGCATTCCCGTGGTGGCCCGGTGAGAAAGGGCGTCGGGGCATGCATTCTGGGCTGCTCCGGGCCCGAACTGACCGATGAGGAGCGGGAGTTCTTCGCCGAGGTGAACCCGGTGGGGTTCATCCTGTTCGCCCGCAACGTGGTCGAACCCGACCAGCTGCGGTCGCTGACATCGGAACTGCGGATGGTCGTGGGGCGTAATGTGCCGATCCTGATCGACCAGGAGGGCGGTCGGGTTCAGCGCCTGCGCCCGCCGCATTGGGAATCCTGGCTGCCCGCTGCCGAGCAGATCGAGGCCGTGGGGCGGGAACTTGCCTCCCGCTCCATGATGCTGCGCGCGCGGCTGATCGCGTGGGAACTCAACTGGGTCGGGATCGACGTCAACTGCGTGCCCGTCGCCGACATCGCCCGCGCCGAAACGCATGAGGTGCTTCTGGACCGCTGCTATGGCACCACGCCTCATGTCGTCACGGCGATCTCGCGCGCAACCGTCGAAGGGCTGCGCCGGGGCGGCGTTCTGCCGGTGTTGAAACACATCCCCGGCCACGGTCGCGGGCTGGTCGACAGCCATCTGGAACTGCCGCGGGTCAATGCGTCCTGGACGGCGCTGCAATCGACCGATTTCGTGCCCTTCCAGTCGTTGTCGAACCTGCCCTTCGGGATGACCGCCCATATCGTCTTTGACGCGATCGATCCGGACAACCCGGTCACCACCTCGCACACGGCGATTTCGCTGATCCGCAACGATATCGGCTTTGGCGGGTTCCTGATGACCGACGATATCTCGATGGAGGCCCTGTCCGGCGATCTTCCCAGCCGCTGCAAGGCCAGCCTGGCGGCCGGATGCGACGCCGTCCTGCATTGCAACGGCAATTTCGAAGAGATGACCATCGTGGCCGACGCTTGCGGAACCTTGTCGCGCAGCGCCTCGGCGCGTCTGGGCCGGGCGCTGGCCCGGCGCCGCCCGGCGGAACCGGCCGACATTCCGGGCATCATGGCAGAGTTGCAGCGCCTGATGGATCGGGGTCGCGATGGCTGAGGCCGGGGACGACCGCTTCGACGAGGGGCCGCCGCGCGATGTTGTGGCCGACCGGTTGGCGGCGGAGGCGCTGATCGTCGATGTCGAGGGGTTCGAAGGGCCGCTGGACATGTTGCTGACGCTTGCGCGGACGCAAAAGGTCGACCTGCGGCGCGTCTCTGTCCTGCAACTGGCCGAGCAGTACCTTGTCTTCATCGAGAAAGCCAAGGCGCTGCGCATCGAACTCGCCGCCGATTATCTTGTCATGGCGGCGTGGCTTGCCTTCCTGAAATCGCGGCTTTTGCTTCCCCCCGATCCGACTGATGAGGGGCCGACGGGGGAGGAACTGGCCGCCCATCTGGCGTTTCAGCTTGAACGGCTGGAGGCGATGCGCGCCGCCGCGGCCCGGCTGATGGGGCGCGATCGGAAGGGGCGGGATTTCTTCGTGCGCGGCATCCCCGAAGACGTGACGCGCATTCGCAGGGTCAGCTATACCGCCACGCTGCTGGACCTGATGCAGGCCTATGCCCGTATTCGCACAAAGGACGACTTCCGCCCCTATATCCTTGACCGCGACACGGTCTACACGATGGAAGAGGCGCTGGAGCGGATGCGCGGGCTTTTGGGTTATGCGGGCGAATGGGTGGACCTGTCGTCATGGCTGCCCGAAGGGTGGGAGGTTGACCCCACCCGCCGCCGCGCCGCCACCGCCGCCCATTTCGCGGCCTCGCTGGAACTGGTCAAGCAGGGCATGCTTGAGCTACGCCAAGGGGATACCTTCGCGCCCATCCAGATTCGCCGGAAAACCCGCTGATGTCCGACCTTCCCCCGGAACAGGAGGAGAGCCTTTTCGAGGCTCCGCCGATGGCGGAGCAGGAACGCATGGTCGAGGCGATCCTGTTTGCCAGCGCCGACCCGTTGCGTGTGGCTGATCTGAACGCCCGTATGCCCCATGGCTGCGACGCGGCCGAGGCCTTGGCGCATCTTGCCCGCCGATACGAGGGGCGGGGGGTGCGTCTGGTCCGGGTCGGGGACTTTTGGGCGTTCCGGACCGCGCCGGATCTTGGCTACCTGATGCAGAAGGAAACGGTGGAGTTTCGCAAGCTCTCCCGTGCGGCGATCGAGACGCTGGCGATCATCGCCTACCACCAGCCCGTGACCCGGGCCGAGATCGAGGAAATCCGCGGTGTCAGCGTCAGCCGGGGCACGATCGATCAACTGCTGGAACTGGAATGGATCCGCTTTGGCCGAAGACGGATGACACCGGGCCGCCCGGTGACCTATATTGTCACCGAGGAGTTTCTTGACCATTTCGGGCTGGAAAGCGCCCGCGACCTGCCGGGCCTGAAGGAGTTGCGCGCCGCCGGATTGCTGGACAGCCGCCCGATGCCCGGCCCCGACCGGGACGAAACCGACGAGGACGGGCAGGGCGAAATGTTCGAGGACGAAAGCTGAGGGACCAAGGCAATGATCGTTCTTCCCCCGCATCTGGTCGTTCTGGGCCTGAAATTCGCCGCCGGCCGTCTGGCACACAAGGCAGCCCACAAGGGTATCGAGGTGGGCCTTGACATCGCGACCCGCGAATATGCCCGCCATATGACGCCAGAGGGTGAAGACCCCGCGAAGGTCGAGGCGCGCGCGAAGACGGCGGTCAAGCGCACGCGACAGGCGGTCAAGGTGGCCCGAAAAATCAAGCCGGCGCTTCGGGGACGACCCTGATATTGTGGAGCTTATCGCGGTTGGCAGGGCGATCCGCTTGACGCCAGAATGCGATCTGATGGCAATCGCGCTACCCGCTTTCTTCCAACGAATTCCGTACTTTCCATGTATGAACGCGCTGCTGCTCTGGCGGCAGCGTGAAAGGATCAATTGAAGTCGAGTTGTTCTGTGTTAGCTTTTCACCTGTTGTTGGGGATGCATCTGGCGACACTTATTGCTTAATTGGGGAAGAACATGAAAACTGTGATATTGACGACTGTCGGCGCACTGGCGCTGGTGGCGGGGCAGGTTTCTGCCGCAACGCTGACGAACGGGTCCCTCAGCGGTTCACTTGCAAACAACGGCGTGCCGTCCGGATGGACGATCGGCTTGGGATCTCCGGATACGAACCAGATTGACGCGGCCGCCGGTTTTCTGGGAACGAACTACGCCGTCGCGGCGACGAACTCGTCAGACGGCGGAACCTGGGTCGGTATTGCTCGCGATGACGCAGGGAATTTCATAGAATCGTTTTACCAGACCGTTACCGACCTGATCGTGGGGCAGGCTTATACCCTTGGTTGGGAAACGGCGAATTTCGGGTTTTCCTCGCCGCTCTATGACGGCGACAACGGGATAGAGGCCCTGCTTGACGGCGTGGGTATTGGTACCGGTGCGTTGCACAGTGTCGGGAGCAGCTGGTACGATGAATCAGTGAACTTCGTTGCGACCGCAACGTCTCACGATATCGGTTTCGTCCTCGCCACCGGTTCCAGATCGTACTTGCAGATCGACGGTATCACCCTGACCGAAGTATCGGCTGACGTGCCGGTCCCGGCCTCCCTGCCGCTTCTCGTTGCGGGGATCGGTGGTCTTATCGCGCTGCGCCGCAAGGCGGTCTGAGGCGCCATCGGGGCCTGTGAGATCAACGGGCCGCGTCCGTCGGGCGCGGCCTTCTGCTGTCGCTCAAACCGAAGACCGGTCAGCCCGCGCGGAAGTGCTTCGACAGCTTCAGCCCTTGGCCCTGATAATTCGATGCGATCCCTTGCCCGTAGAGCGTTTCCGGCCGGGCCGCCATGCGTTCATAGACCAGCCGTCCCACCACCTGCCCGTGTTCGAGCACGAAGGGCGCTTCGTGGCAGCGGACCTCCAGCACCCCGCGGGAGCCTGTGCCGCCCGCCGCGTCATGGCCGAAGCCGGGGTCGAAGAAGCCTGCGTAATGCACCCGGAATTCCCCTACCATCGCCAGATAGGGGGCCATTTCGGCGGCATGGTCGGGGGGGATATGCACGGCCTCGCGGCTGACGAGGATGTAGAAGGCGCCGGGGTCCAGGATGATCTGGCCGCGGTCGGTGTGCAGTTCTTCCCAGAAATCGGCGGGGTCGTGGCGGCCGATGCCGTCCAGATCGATCACGCCGGAATGCGGCTTGGCCCGATAGCCGACCAGATCACTGCCAGAGGGTTTGAGATCGACCGAAAAACCGAGCCCCTGAGAGATCACGGCCGGTCCCCCGGTGACGAGGCCGACCCTGTCGTGCAGATCCTGCAATGCGGTATCTGAAAGGACGGCCTGGCCGCGGCGGAACCGGATCTGGTTCAATCTCTGACCCGGACGGACAAGGACCGAGAAGGAGCGCGGGCAGATCTCGGCATATAGCGGGCCGTCATAGCCCGGCCGGATCCGGTCGAATTCTACCCCTTCATCGGTGATCGCGCGGGTCAGAAGGTCGAGCCGCCCGGTAGAGCTTTTGGCATTGGCGACGGCCTGGATATCGTCGGGCAGCGCCAGTCGCTCCATCAGCGGCACGACATAGACGCAGCCCTTTTCAAGAACGGCCCCACCGGACAGGTCGATTCGATGCATTTCCAGATCGGCCAGCCGGTCGTGCACGGTGCGGCCCCGGCCCGGCAGGAACGAGGCACGGACCCGATAGGCCACCGATCCCAGCCGCAGGTCGAGCGAGGCGGGCTGAATCTGGCCCTCGGCCAAGGGGGCCTCGATCCCGATGGCCCCGGATTGGACAAGCTCGCGAATGGTCTGGGCTGGCAGCACGCCGGTGCCGGTCATCGCAGTTCCCTTCTTGCGCCCGGGCCAGATACACGACCGCCCGCGGCCGGTTGGCGCGCGGGCGGTTGTGATGTTGGTCGGGCTAGCAGGACTTGAACCTACGACCTTCCGTCCCCCAGACGGACGCGCTACCAGACTGCGCCATAGCCCGACGTGGGGCGTTTCATACCATGTTTGCGCGCAGGGGCAAGCGTCAAAACACCCCTTATTCGGCCTTTGATCCGGCGCCGGTTTCCATCCGTGCAGCCAGTGCCTGAAGCTGCGCCATCACGGCCTGCGCACGTTCGGGATCGGCCGAGAGCGCCGTGCCGAGCGCGGGCCGGGCCACGAGCGAACGAAGGGGCGGCGCATCGGGAACAAAGGCCGGATCGTCGTCGGCCGGATCCTCGATCGGGATATCCGCGCCCAACGGTTCGGGTTCCGTGGCCGGCTCCGGCTCCTCGGATGGCTCCGGTTCCGGTTCGGGCCGTCCGTCGGTGGCGGGTTCCTGTGGGGGGATCGCTTCCTCAGGCTCGGCTGCGGCGGCTTCGGACGGCGTGTCGCCCTCCGCCCCCTCGGTGCGGTGGAAAAACATGCCCGTGCCGCTTTCGTCCGGGGCAGGGGCGGCGGCCTCGTCATCCTCGGCCTCGGCGTCCGGCATGTCGGTCTCGGCAACCAGGGCCGACTGAAGCTCGTCGGCCCGGCCGGGCGCCTCGGCGCCGTCATCCTCCGCGTCGAGGGTGGGGGTTGCCGAACCAGCCATCTCCGCTTCCGCCGGTTCTTCGTCCTGTTCAACCGCGACTTGGTCGGGGAGAGCGGCGTCCTCCGGTTCGGTCTCCTCCAGCAGCAGGTTGTATTGCTCTTCCTCTGCTTCGGGTTCTTCCGATGGCTCGGCCGCCGCTGTGGGGCTTTCTGGGGCAGGGGCCGGTTCCGGCGGTTCCTCGACCGGGGGCGCGGTGGCGGCGGGTTCGGCGGCCTGTTCTGCGCGGGTGGTGGAGGTTTCGGGGTGCCCCCCGCCAAGACCCGTGACGATGTCGTCCGGCCCCGCCTCGTCCTGATTTTCGCGGGCGGTCTCCAGATAATCCACCGGCGGCAATTCATCGCGCCGCTCGTCCGCGTCGGGGTCTACCGCCTCGGGCTGCGCCGGTTCGGAAGGACGGCTGCCGAGGTCGGGGGCAGCCTCGTCCGCATCGAACGATTGCGGGGCAGGGGGCTCTGGCGTGGGCAGAGTGTCCTCGTGATGGAATGTCGCGATGTCTGGCCCCGACTCCCCGGTGTCCGGGACAAGGGGGGGCGTGTCCGCCTCGTCATCCAGCATGTCGATGACAAAGCCTTCCTCCACCGCGGGGGACAGCGCGGCCACGGCCTTGACGCCCTGTTCGCGCAGGATCTTCTGAACGCCGCGGATCGTCAGCCCGTCTTCATGCAGAAGCTTCTTGATCCCGCCCAGAAGCAGCATGTCGGCAGGGCGGTAATAACGCCGCCCGCCTGCGCGCTTGACCGGCTTGATCTGGGAAAACTTGCTTTCCCAGAAGCGCAACACATGAGCGGGAGTCCCCAGCCACGCCGATACCTCGCTGATCGTGCGAAACGCGTCGGGCGATTTATCGGTCGTCAATGGAACTTACGCCTTTCTTCCCGCATTCCCCGCGGCCACGCGATCCTTCATCAGGTGCGATGGGCGGAACGTCAGAACGCGGCGGGGGGAAATCGGGACCTCTTCGCCGGTTTTCGGATTGCGGCCGACACGCGCGGCCTTTTCCCGGACGGAGAAGGTTCCGAAGGATGAAATCTTGACGGACTCTCCGCGGATCAGGGCATCGGACATGTGCTGAAGCACGCTTTCGACCAGCTCAGCCGACTCATTGCGGGACAGGCCCACCTCGCGAAACACCGCCTCGGTCAAATCCATGCGTGTAAGCGTTTGTCCCGACATGGCCGTTTCCTCCCCGACTCGCGCCACCCTTAATATTCAAAACCTTAGGAAGAAAAGAATTTCCGAGTCAATCTCAACGGCTTGAGGTCGGGAGTTCGCGCGGCGCCTTACCAGCGCAGAACGACCGAGCCCCAGGCCAGGCCGCCGCCGATCGCCTCGGTCACCACGACATCGCCGGGCTGGATCTTGCCCTCGGCGCTGCCAACCGAAAGCGCCAGCGGAATCGACGCCGCAGAGGTGTTGCCATGATCCTGAACCGTCACGATCACCCGTTCCATCGGCAGTTGCAGCCGTTGGGCGGTGGCCTTGATGATCCGCAGGTTCGCCTGATGCGGCACCAGCCAGTCGACATCCTCGCCGGTGAGCCCCGCCTTTTCTAGCGCGGCATGGGCCGTGTCCGACAGCTTTTCGACCGCGTGGCGAAAGACTTCCTTGCCGGCCATGCGCAGATGGCCGGTGCGGCCCGTTGACACACCGCCGTCCACATACAGGATATCCTTGTGCCGACCGTCGGAATTCAGGTCGACCGAAAGGATGCCGCGGTCTGCGGCGGTGCCGGCGCCTTCGCCGGCCTCAAGGATCAGCGCGCCGGCGCCGTCGCCGAACAGAACGCAGGTCGACCGATCTTCCCAGTCCATCAGGCGGCTGAAGGTTTCCGCGCCGATGACCATCACGCGGCGGGCCTGACCCGTGGAAATCAGCGCATTGGCATTGGCGAGCGCGAATATGAACCCCGCGCACACCGCCTGAACGTCGAACGCAAAGCCCCGGGTCATGCCAAGGCCGGCCTGAACCATGGTCGCGGCGGCCGGGAAGGTCAGATCGGCGGTCGATGTCGCCATGACGATGGCGTCGATGTCGTCCGCCGTCAGGCCGGCATTTTCAAGCGCGGCGCGGCCGGCCCGGATTGCCAGATCCGACGTGGTCTGCCCCTCGGCCGCAAGGCACCGCCGCTCGATCCCCGAGCGGCTCCTGATCCACTCGTCCGACGTATCCAGCGTTTTCTCGAATTCGGCGTTTTCGACAACCTTTTCAGGCAGATAATGCCCGACGCCCCTGACAATGGCCCTCATACCCATGCGACACCCTACCCCTCGGCCACGTCTTTGTAATCATTCTGAACCGGGCATTTCGCGGATGCAACCCGCGCCGCCAGCCGGTCCGTGAACCCCGATCTCGCAAGATCGAAGGCCAGCTTGACAGCCGCCGATACACCTGTCGCGTCGGAAGAGCCATGCGACTTGACCACCGTGCCGTTCAGGCCAAGGAAGACGCCACCATTCACCCGCCGCGGGTCGATGCGTTTCTTCAGGCGCCGCAGCGACGTGTAGGCGAGGAGCGCGGCAACGCGCGACAGCGGCGTCGCCTTGAACGAATCCTTCAGGACATCGCCGACAAGGCGCGCGGTGCCCTCTGCGGTTTTCAGGGCGACGTTGCCGGTAAAGCCGTCGGTGACGATGACATCGACATGGGCGCTGGGAATATCGCCGCCCTCGACAAAGCCGATGAATTCGTAATTGGCCTTGTCGGCGCAGTCGGCGATCAGATCATGGGCGGCCTTCAGTTCGGCGCGGCCCTTGTTCTCTTCCGTACCGACATTGAGGAGGCCGATCCGGGGGCATTCGAGCCCCAACCCGTTGCGGGCATAGGACGTCCCCATCAGCGCATATTGCAGGAGGTCGTTTTCGTCCGCGCGCACATCGGCGCCGACATCCAGCATCACGTTGAAGCCATGGGCGTTTCGCGACGGCCAGAGACAGGCAATGGCCGGGCGATTGACGCCGGGCAGCTTGCGCAGCCGAACGATGGACAGCGCCATCAGCGCCCCGGTGTTCCCACAAGAGACGCAAACCGTCGCCTCGCCCTCGCGCACGCTGTTGATGGCGGACCACATCGAGGTGTCCTTGCCATGCCGCATCACGTGGCTGGGCTTTGCATCCATCGTGACGACGCCGGTCGCGTCGCGGATGTCCACGCGGCCCTTCAGGACCTTGCGCTTGGCAACCAGCCGGTCCAGCACGTCGTGCTGCCCGTGCAGGATGAACCGAAGTTCAGGATTCTTTGCCGCCGATTTGGCGATTCCGGCCACGACAGCAGACGGGCCGCGGTCGCCGCCCATCGCATCGACCGAAATCACGGTCTGCGTGACGGCGCGCAGCTTTGAGCTCTGTTCGACAGTCATCTGAAAACGCGCGCCCGCCGTTTCGGCTTAGGCCGCGTCGTCTTCGTCCAGGTCGAACTCTTCCGTCTGGGCCACGACCTCACGGTCGTCGTAATGGCCACAGGCCGCGCAGACGTGGTGCGGGCGTTTCAGTTCGCCGCAGTTGGAGCATTCGGCCGGGTTGCCCGGCACCAGCGCATCGTGCGAACGGCGGTTGTTGCGGCGCGAACGCGTAACTTTATTCTGAGGGACAGCCATGTCTCAACCTCGGTGTTTCGGGGGCGCGGGGCCCCGGTCATTCATTTATTGGGGAAACGCGCCACAAAGGCGCCCGCGGCGCGGCGTCCTACCCATCAAGCAAGCGAGGCCGGGAACATACTGCGATTCTTGCAGGGCGCAAGTGTTTTCTCGCCTTGTCCTAACCGTCGAGCTTCTTCTTCAGATCGGCCAGCGCGGCGAATGGTTTCACATCGGCATCGCGCAGCGCCTTCGCGCCGGGCGGGGCATAGACGGCCTCTCCCAGTTCGGCATCTTCGGCACGCGGGTAGAGCGGAAGCGCAAGCGCCAACACCTCCTCAAGCAGCGCTGACAGGTCGAGGACATCGGGCAGCGGCTCCTCGGTGTCGTCTTCGGGCATCGCGATCTCATCGCCCGACGGAAGATCGGGCATGCGCGCGCGAAAGACCCGCGTCACATCGGTTTCGATCCGTGTGGTCACGGGGGCGAGTGTCACCACGCAGGGCTGTACGACCGTGGCGCCCAGATGCGCGGCCAGACGCCAGTCGGCGCGACCTTCGGGCACCAGTTCCCCTTCGAGGCGCAGCTTGCGCAGGGCCGACAGGCCCAGCCGTTCGGCGATTTCGGCGCAACTTTCCGCATCGGGGACGATGCGGAAGCGGGTTGGCGCGCGTTCGCTCAGCCGGGCCAGTCGTATTTTGGTATCGGTGATTTCCGGCATGTCTGCGGATGGCCTTCCATTCTTGAACCGGAGGCTTTCATTCTGTAAGCGGATTAGGTGGCTTAGGCCCCCAAGACAAGAGGTTTGCATGGGAAGGCCCCGGGCAGGTGTCGCTGGACTTGTATGTGTCGCGGTGGTTTCCGTGACCCTCTCGGCCTGTACGCCGATCATACGCAACCACGGCTACGCGCCGACAGAGGCCGATCTGGAAGAGATCGTCGTCGGCGTCGATACGCGCGACACGGTCGCCGATGTGGTCGGCTCCCCCACCGTCAGCGGCGTGATGCGGGACAATGCCTGGTACTATGTCGAAAGCCGGTGGCGGACGATCGGATACCGCGCGCCGGAAATCACCGACCGGCAGGTCGTGGCGATTTCCTTTGACCGCAACGGGACCGTCGCCAATATCGAACGGTTCGGGCTGGAAGACGGACGCGTGATCGCCCTGAACCGCCGGGTGACCGAATCCAACATTCAGGGCATCTCGTTCCTGCGCCAGCTTCTGGGCAATATCGGACAGGTCACGCCGGAACAGTTCACGGCCAATTAATCCGCCCCGTCGGCCTTGTCGAAGCTTAACGCGACACCGTTGATGCAGTAGCGCAGGCCGGTCGGCTTCGGTCCGTCGGGGAACACGTGGCCCAGATGCGCCGCGCAGGCGCTGCAATGCACCTCGGTCCGGGTCATGAACAGGCTGCGGTCGGTCTGTTCGCCCACGGCCTTGTCGGAAACGGGTCGGGTGAAGCTGGGCCACCCCGTCCCGCTGTCGAACTTGTCCTTCTGGTCGAACAAGGACGCACCGCAGCAGACACAGCGGTATGTGCCCGGACCTTTCGGAAAATCGTCATGGGTGAAGGGCCGCTCGGTCCCGTGCTTGCGTGTCACCTTGTAGGCGAGGTCGGAAAGTTCCTCTCGCCACTCGGCATCGGATTTCGCAGTCTTCTGGGTCATTTCGTCTCGCTTCTGCCGTCAAACAATTGTCATGTCTTGTGTGATAACGCGCCCGGATGGATATCTAGGCGGGCTGTCACGGCCCGCCAGTCGTGGAGCGGTTACAATGTTGTCACTACGCAAGGGCCGGTACGCGGCCCGTCTTGCCGAAACCCCGGACGACGTCGAAGCCGCCCAGCGCTTGCGCTATCTCACATTCCGCGCGACCGAGACCCAGCCCGGCGGGCTTGACGCCGATGCCTATGACGCAATGTGCCGTCACGTCCTTGTCGAGGAAACGCGGACTGGTCGGCTTGTCTGCTGTTTCCGCCTGTTGCCGCTGAAGGGCGGGTCCGAGATCGGGCAAAGCTATTCCGCGCAATATTACGAACTGTCGGGCCTGGCGTCCTTCGATGGTCCGATGGTCGAGATGGGTCGGTTCTGTATCCATCCCGACTGCAAGGACCCCGACATCCTGCGGGTGGCCTGGGGCGCGATGACCCGATTCGTCGATGAAGAGGGGGTGGAGATGCTGTTTGGCTGCTCCTCCTTCAAAGGGACGGAGGCAGAGGCCTATATGGATGCCTTCGCCCTGCTGAAAGAGCGCCATCTTGCGCCCAAACGCTGGCTGCCGCGGGTCAAGGCGCCGAACGTGTTCCGCTTTGCCCAGAACCTGAGGCTGGGCAAACCCGATGCCAAGCGCGCGATGCTGGGCATGCCGCCGCTTCTGCGCAGTTACCTGGTGATGGGGGGCTGGGTGTCGGACCATGCGGTGGTCGACCGGGACCTCAACACGCTGCATGTCTTCACCGGGCTGGAAATCCGCGCGATCCCGCCCGCGCGAAAACGGCTGTTGCGCGCCGCCGGAAGCTGACCGGGCCCGCCACGCACGCAGGCGCCGGAAAACCGTCCGCATGGTGGCTTTGTCGGCGGACCCCGGGCGGTGATGCGCCGGCGCCACGCGGCCGATATTCACGGACCGCATTATTGATTTGGAGTGGGTCTGAGAATAATTTCCCGCTGCGGTTGTCGGTTGAGTCGGTTTCCGCGCGGAAGGAAGGCGCCCCTATCCATCATTCCGCGAAACGGGCGCAGTCGTTCGTGGAGCGGAAAATGTCGAACGAGAATGTCGGCGCCTGTCCGAAACTGCTGGAAACTGTGATTGGACACCTGCTTGGCGAGGTTGAGACCGCGATTCAGGGCCTGTCGCCGGAAGCGTCCGATCTGATCGTGTTGGGCCTGTCGAACCGTCTGGTGGACAACCTGGCCTATGACACCGGAACCCGTTGGTCCGGCAAGGCGCGGGGTGAGATGATCGAGATCGCCTCCCGCATTTATGGCTTGGCGGTCGAGGTGCTTCAGGACCTCGACATCGGCCCGGCACAGAGTGATCGGCCCGGCGGTCACTGACGCACTCGCGGCCCGCGCAGCAGGAGCCACAGGCAAAACGCCAACTCTGCGATCAGACAGATAGCGTAAAGCGGCTGAACCAGCGAAAGCAGTTCGGGGCTGCCGAAACGGATGGCGGCGCCGGTAGCATAAATCGCCCCGGCTGCCGTCAAGAGCCATCCAAGCCCGGCCGGAAACCAGCCGGACCGGCGCACCAGAAGCCCCAGAATGATGCAGGTGACAGCAAAGAAGGCGAGGCCCAGATCGTAACCCGCCGCATGGGCGTTCAGATGGGCAAGGGCGAGCGCTGCATGGACGTCCCCCAACTTCATCAGGGTCAGGGCGACCTGAAGGTTCATCAGGTTTGCAGCCAGCACCGCCGTCTGGACCAGCCGGAACACCATCGCCGTCAGGGCCAGCCCCGCATGCACCGGCCGGAACAGCAGATAGAGCAGCACCGCCAGTGCCGCGTCCGACAGCAGCATCGCCAGATCCAGCAACAGGCCCAGTCGGAACAGGGGTTCTGCAGTAAGGATCGCCGTGGCCGTGGCCTTGGCGTCGTCGGGCGCGATCAGGGGCCCGCGAATGGCCAATTCACCGGACAGGCCACACAGGATAATCAGAAGATACGCCAAGCCTGCCCATCGCGACAGGGCGCGGGCCGCGGGCGCCGGGATCGGTTGCGGTTCCATGGCCCAAGCATGACCGCTTTGTCCCGCCCGGTCGAGGGCGCAGCCCGTCTTGACCGCGCATGGCCTGCACCGTAGGCAGCGGCCATGGCCCGTGCTCCGCTTTTGCAACTTTCCGACATCGCGCTGACCTTTGGGGGCGATCCCGTCTTTGCCGGTCTGGATCTGGTGATCCAGCCGGGCGACCGCGTGGCGCTGGTGGGGCGGAACGGGTCTGGCAAGTCCACGCTGATGAAGGTGATGGCGGGGATGGTGGAGCCGGATTCGGGCGCGCGGATTCTCTCTCCCGGTACCACCGTCGGCTATATGGAGCAGGAACCGGACCTGTCGGGCTTTGCCACGCTGGGCGATTTCGCCGCCAGCGGTCTGGCCCATGGCGAAGAATACCGGGTGGAGATGGTGGCCGAGGGGCTGAAGCTGGACCCCGCCGGGGCGTGCGAAACCGCGTCGGGCGGGGAACGCCGGCGCGCGGCGCTGGCCAAGCTCTTGGCCGAGGCCCCGGCGCTGATGCTGCTGGACGAGCCCACGAACCATCTGGATATCGAGGCGATCGGCTGGCTTGAGGCGCAGCTTGCGGATACCAAATCGGCCTATGTGCTGATCTCGCACGACCGGGCGTTCCTGCGGACGCTGACCCGGGCCACGCTCTGGATCGACCGGGGGCAGGTGCGGCGGCAGGACAAGGGCTTCGCCCATTTCGAGGAATGGCGCGACAAGACCTGGGACGAGGAGGACGAGGCGCGCCACAAGCTTGACCGCAAGATCAAGGCCGAGGCGCGCTGGGCGGTGGAGGGCATCTCGGCCCGGCGCAAGCGCAATCAGGGCCGGGTGCGCGCACTGCAGGGCCTGCGCGAGGAACGCGCCAGCATGATCCGCCGGCAGGGCACCGCGGCGATGGCGCTGGAATCCGGTCCGCAATCGGGCAAGCGGGTGATCGAGGCCCGCGGGATATCCAAGCGTTTCGGCGACCGTCCGATCCTGCGCGAGTTTTCCCTGCGTATCCAGCGGGGCGAACGGGTGGCGCTGGTCGGCCCCAATGGCGCGGGCAAGACGACGCTTTTGAAGATGCTGATCGGGGAATTGGTCCCCGATACCGGCGATGTGGTGCTGGGCACCAATATCCAAATGGCGGTGTTCGATCAGAACCGCACGGCGCTCGACCCTGACATGACCCTGTGGGAAAGCCTGACCGGCGATCCGGATATGCGGGTGTCGGGCAAGGCCGATCAGGTTCTGGTGCGCGGACAGCCCCGGCATGTGGTGGGCTACCTCAAGGACTTCCTGTTCGACGATGCGCAGGCGCGGGCGCCGGTAAGATCGCTGTCGGGCGGAGAACGGGCGCGGCTGCTTCTTGCGCGGATCATGGCGCGGGAAAGCAACCTTCTGGTGCTCGACGAACCGACCAACGATCTGGATGTCGAGACGCTGGATCTGTTGCAGGAACTGCTGTCGGACTATGACGGTACGGTGCTGCTGGTCAGCCACGACCGCGATTTCCTAGACCGTGTCGCCTCGACCACCATCGCGATGGAAGGGGACGGGCGGGCCACGGTCTATGCGGGCGGCTGGACGGACTATCGCGCCCAGCGGGGGGAGCAGACGACCCCCGCGAAACCCGCACCGAAACCGGATACGCCCAAGGCCGCGCCGAAATCGAAAGCGCCGTCACAGCCCGAGGGGCTGAGCTTCACCGAGAAACACCGGCTGGAAGAATTGCCCGCGGTGATCGAGCGGCTGGAGGCCGAGATCGCGAAGCTGGAGCAGTTCCTGGCCGACCCGGACCTCTTCACCCGCGAACCGGTCAAGTTTCGGAAGGCCAGTGAGGCCCTGGTCGAACGGCAGACCGCGCTGTCGGAGGCCGAAGAGGAATGGATGACGCTGGCCGAAAAGGCCGAAAGCGCGGGGTAGGCGGCCTTCCGCGCAGCACATCCGCGGCATTTTCGCACGACAAGATCGAGGTTGACGACTCAAGCCCCGCAAGGCCTAGAGTTGTGCGGTCTTAACGATTTCTTGCGCGCTGGGGATAAACGCTCTTCCGTTTGGGTTTTTGCGCAAGCTGATTTCGCAATTGTTCAGGGATTTCAGCCCGTTGCAGTCGGTCTGACGCTACTCGATTAGGCGAAAATCCTTAAGACGGAGGATAACATGGACGAATTCGAGGCCGTTGCCAGCGCCCTTCCGGCGGTGACCGATGCAACACTGCCCACAGAGATCACGCGCGTGTCGGTGGCCACCGACGGAACTCAGAGCAATACCGGCAGCGACAATCCCGTGCTCTCGCCCGACGGTCGGTTCGTTGCGTTTCACGCGACTGCCAACACCCTGGTGGACGGGGATACCAACGGGGTCAAAGACGTCTTCGTTCACGATCGCCAGACAGGCGAGACCGAGCGGGTTTCGGTCGCAAGCGATGGGTCCGAGGCCGACAGCTTCAGCTACGCGACCCGTATTTCGGCGTTTTCCACCGATGGTCGCTATGTCGTTTTCGATTCCACGGCCACGAACCTCGTGGACGACGGATCCAACGAACTGGCCTGGGATGTCTTCATTCACGACCGTGACACGGGTGAGACCCAGCAGGTCGCCCTGTCCAGCGACGGGACCGACGCTGACGGCGCGAGCTATGGGGTCGCCATGACGCCGGATGCCCGTTTCGTCGCCTTTTCGTCAGAGGCCACCAACCTCGTGGACGATGACACGAACGGCTACACCGACGTCTTCGTTCGTGACCTTGAAACGGGCGAAACCGAACGGGTCTCGGTCGCAAGCGATGGCTCCGAAGCTGATCTGTCGTCCTCCAACGCCTCCCTGTCGGATGATGGCCGCTATGTCGCGTTCTTGAGCAGCGCCACCAATCTGGTGGCCGGCGATACCAATGCCACGGGCGAGATCTACGTGCACGACCGCCAGACGGGCGAGACCGAACTCGTGACCGCCGCGTTCGACGATGGTGTCAGTGATGGCGACCATCGGAATCCGGCGATCTCGGGCAATGGCCGCTTCGTCGTGTACAACTCCAACGCCAGCAACCTCGTTACCGGCGATACGAACGAAGAGGACGACATCTTCGTCTACGACCGCCTGACGGGCGAGACCGAGCGGGTCTCGGTGGCAAGCGACGGGGCCGAAGCCAATAATGGCAGTGCCTTCCACCGGTTTGCCGGGATCTCGGCCGATGGGCGCTTTGTGGTGTTCGACTCCTGGGCCACCAACCTGGTCGAAGAAGATACGAACGGCATGCTGGACGTCTTCGTGCATGACCGCCAGACCGGGCAAACCGCACGCGTCTCGGTCGCAAGCGACGGGGCCGAAGGGAACGGCAGTAGCAGCGACCCGTCGATTTCCGCAGACGGCCAGTTCATCACCTTCCTGTCCTATGCGGACAACTTCGTGGTGGGAGACACCAATTATGCCGAGGATGTCTTTGTCACCGCCAACCCGCTTTATGCGTCGGGGGCCGACACGCGTCAGGATTTCAACGGCGACGGCACCGATGATGTGCTCTGGCGCAAGGAAACCGGCCATGTCGGCTATTGGGAGATGCAGGACGGCGACGAGACCTTCCACGCCATCGGCTATGCCGGCACCGACTGGAGCGTGCAGGGCACGGGCGATTTCAACGGTGACGATACCGACGACATCCTGTGGCGGAAGGATACCGGCCATGTCGGCTATTTCGAGATGGACGATGGGCAAGAGACCTATCACGCCATCGGCTGGTCAGGTCTGGACTGGACGGTTGACGGCACGGGCGATTTCAACGGCGACGGGACGGACGACATCCTGTGGCGGAAAGACACCGGCCATGTCGGCTATTTCGAGATGAACGAAGGGCAGCAGACCTATCACGCCATCGGCTGGTCGGGGCTGGACTGGACGGTTGAGGGCACGGGCGATTTCAACGGCGACGGGACGGACGACATCCTGTGGCGGAAAGACACCGGCCATGTCGGCTATTTCGAGATGAACGATGGGCAGCAGACCTATCGCGCCATCGGCTGGGCCGGGCTGGAATGGTCTGTCGCGGGCACGGGCGATTTCAACGGCGACGATACGGACGACATCCTTTGGCGGAAGGACACCGGCCATGTCGGCTATTTCGAGATGGAGAATGGGCAGAAGACCTATCGCGCCATCGGTTGGGCCGTCACGGACTGGTCTGTCGCGGATGTCGGAGATTTCAATGGCGACGGCACCGATGATGTCCTGTGGCGGAAGGACACCGGTCAGGTCGGCTGGTGGGAGATGACCGACGGGGCCGCGACCTTCCAAGTCATCGCCAATGTCGGGCTGGAGTGGGACGTCGCGTGAGGGCGTAAAACGGCCCGGATGTTCATGAATTCCCCCGCCGGGCGGTCGCCGCGACCGGCGGCGGGGGACGCAGGCGTGAACCGTGGGGCCGCCGCCCACGGTTCTACTGTGGGTCACCGCATCCGCAGCGCCCCGTCCAGGCGGATCACCTCTCCGTTCAGATAGCAGTTGCCGAGGATATGCAGGACAAGGGCTGCGAACTCCTGCGGCTCGCCCAGCCTTTGCGGCGCGGTCACGTCCGCGGCCAGGCCATCCATCACCTCTTGCCCGAGGCTTTCCAGCATCGGCGTGCGGAATACGCCCGGCGCAATGGCCATCACCCGGATGTTCTGGCTGGCCAGGTCGCGGGCCAGCGGCAGGGTCATCGCCGCGATCCCGCCCTTGGAGGCTGCATAGGCCGCCTGACCCTTTTGCCCGTCGAAGGCCGCAACAGAGGCCGTGTTCACGATCACCCCGCGGCAACCGTCGCCGTCGGGGGCGTTCCTCGCCATTTCCTCTGCGGCCAGCCGAAGCACGTTGAAGCTGCCGATCAGGTTGACCTCGACGGTCCGGCGGAAGGTTTCCAGCGCGTGGGGACCGTTGCGGCCCAGTGTGCGTTCCGCGATCACGACGCCGGCGCAATTGATGCAGGCGGTGATGCCGCCCATCTGTGCCGCGGCCTCTCCAATCGCCTGTTCGACAGACGATTCCTCTGTCACGTCGACGGGCTGAAACCCCGCGCCGATTTCGCTGGCCAGTGCCATACCCTGGTCCGTGTCGCGGTCTAGGATGGTGACCGCTGCCTCTTCGGCACACAAGGCACGCGCCACCGCGGCCCCCAGCCCCGATGCGCCCCCGGTCACGATGGCCTTGGTCTCACTGATCTGCATGGAAGTCTCCCACCCCGTCTTCTTCGCACCGAGAGCTAGCCGGGCCGGGCAAGGCTTGTCCAGAGCCCTCTACCAACGCCCGCTGGCGCCGCCGCCAGAGGACGTGCCGCCGCCGAAATCACCGGGGTCGCCCTTTGCGGATCGGGGCGGAATGTCCTCGGTCCTACGGTCGCGATAGTCGCAGTTGCGGCAGGTAATCTCGGTCTCGCGCAGGCCCGGCGTGTTTGGGGTGGCTTTCGACAGGACCCGCCGGTCCCGGTGCAGACCCCTCTGCCCACAGTTCGGGCAGCGGCGCATACGGTAGCCGACATCCCCGAGCTTCCTTTTCAGAACCAGAAACACCGCAAGGATCGAGAAGCCCGCAAGGACAGCCAGATCGCGCAGGGAGAAACTGGTACCCTGGGGCGGTTCCGCGCCCGCGGCGTGGGGGCGGGCAATCCGGGCGATGGTGGCCTCGGTGCCTTCCAAGATCCCCGCGGAATATCGGTCTTCCCGGAACCGGGGCAGGAAGCTGTCGTCGATCACCGCCTGCGCGACTGTGTTCCAGTCGCTGGAATAGCCCGACCCGAGCGCAATGCGCATTGCCCGGTCGTCATGTGCCACAAGGACAAGGATGCCGTCATTCCGCTCGGCATCGCCGACGCCCCAGATGTTGAACAGGGTCTTCGCGAAACCGGCCAGGGTTTCGCCCTCGACATAATCCCGGCGCGCCCCGATCGTCAGTACGGTCATCTCGACACCGGTGTCAGACCGCAGCGCCCGTAAGATCGCCCGCAACCGGTCCTCTGCCGGGGCGTCGATGATCCCGGCGATATCGTTGACGTATAGGTCCGCATGGTCCGGCCACCGGTCCGACTGGGCGAGGCTGGCCGTTGGCCAGAGGAGCAACAGCAGCAGGGGGATCAGGCGCAGGTGGATCATGGGAACCTTGCAGGCGAAGGGGGCTGTCCCCAAGGCTATGGGCGGCATTTCTGCATGGCAAGCCATCCGGGCCTGTCGCGTCTGCGTCACGTTCGGCCCCGGAAAATCCATCAAATTTCATTGTGATAGCAGGGTTAAGAAATTGAATGTAGAATTACCCCAAAGCAGCGGGATTCATTGCGAATCCCCCAAACCCGAAGGGCCCGTCATGAGACCGCATCGCAAATCCGTGCTGCTCGCGCTCGGCTTGGCTGCGGTTCTTGCCATGCCCGCGGCGGCCGAGGGCACCGGGGCTGCGGAAGAGGGGCCGGTTCTGTCTTACGTCGGTTCGTCCGGAACCGGCGGTGACTGGCAAGGCAGCTATGCGGGTATTCAGTTCGTCTATTCGGATCTGGACAGTGCCAGTGGCGACGACGACAGGGCGGTCACGGGCTTTCACGCGGGCTATCGCTGGGATCTTGGCCGGCACGTGATGGGGATCGAGGTCGATTACGCACGCCCCGACCTGACGGTCATGGACGAGGATATCGACCACGTCCTTCGGCTGAAGGGCCAGTACGGGTTCGATTTCGGGCGGACGATGGCCTATGCGACCGCCGGGGCCGCCACGGCAGAGACGTCGCTGGGCGAGGGCACCGGTGTCCTGCTTGGGGCGGGGGTGGATTTCTCGGTGACGCCGTCCTTCGTTCTGGGGGCCGAGGTGACCTATCAAGATTTCGACGAGTTCGGTAATTCTGGCACCGGGGCCGATGCCACTACCGCGGGGCTTCGCGCCTCGTTCCGGTTTTAGCAGGCTGCTGAAAAACCAGAAATCCCGCCATCGCAAGAGAATACCGTTCGTTGTAAGCAACGGTGCAGCAAGGCGAGTAGGGCCGCGCCCGACCCTGGGTGGGCGCATCGAAGCGCTCGTGCCGATCGGTTAATCTCAAAAGTCCGAACGACTTACGGGATCTGGAGGACATCGCCAATGCGCCCTCCCGCGGGGAGGGTCGGGCGCGGCCCGGGCTGGTCGCCCGGACCAGCTTGGGGACGATGTTCCGAAAGCTCTCGACCGTAGACGCATGTCGTGTGCTTTTTCAGCAGCCTGTTAGGTCATCCCAAGCCTAGAAGAACGTGCCTTGGGCCTTGATCTGTCCGGCCTCTGTGATCGCCCTGATCTTGACGACGTTCTTGTAAAGCACCGACCCGTTCATCGGGGTCCACATGAAGCTGACCGAGGCCGGGTTCCCGGTCTGCCTTGCACTCTGGATGCCCAGTGCGTCGGACAGTTTCAGCGGCGTGTCGGTCAGCGTGAACTGTTTTTCGTAGACGAGGTTGGGAAGGGTATGCGGCCCGTCGCCGATCCCGCAAAGGGACCTCAACTCCTCGAAATGCTCAGCCAGATCGACGACCGTCTGCGATTTCGGATCCTCGACCCATTGCTTCAGTCCGAAGGCCGTGTCGCGATGGATGCCGACATTGGTCTGGTAGATATGCCCGGTCAACGGATCGTTGGTGCCCCGGTCGAGGCTGAGAAAGATATAGGCATGGCCGGCCGCACCGCCCGAGACGTTGATCCGGACAAGGATATATCCCGGCAGGCTTTTCATCGATCGCAGCGCGCCCAGAACCCGTTGGTCGTCGGACAAGTCCACCGCATTCGCGTTATCCGCGCTCTTGATGTTCGCCATCGCGGATCCCGACAGGATTTCGCACATACGATTGGCGCTGTCGCCGCAACTGAGCCGTGCCGAGATCTGTTCGTTGGCCGTCGCCATGCCTTCGATCTTCCAGTCGATCAGGTTCTGGTCGATGGCCACGTTCTTGAACGCCTGCTGGCCGGCAAGGTTCGTCCATGCGTGCAGAACGCATCGGCGTAACGCTTCGTGGACGGGATCCATTGCTTCTCCCTCCGGGTTTGGCGCTGCGGTCTGTCGGGTCTGCCGCCAGTGCCGCCCACTGGGGCCCGTGTTCGGACCAAGCGGGCCAAGGCCCGAAAGGCCGGATCGCGACGGGATGGCCCGACACTCGCAAGCGCGCGACTCCACAGGTCGAGTGTCGGACAACCGGAACGGAAGTCAAGACAGTCCCGGCGCACCCATGTGCGGTGCGGGCTCAGTCCAGCAGCGCGCCGACCACGGTCGGGATCATCATCACGTCGTCGCGGGTGCAGTCGAACTGCCCGACCTGAACCCTGATCACGAACCGGCCCGCATGGCGCGTCTGCGTCAGGTAGATCCGCCCGTCATCATTGATGCGCCGCAGCAACGCTTCGGTCCGGGCATCGTCGTCCAGCGCAAAGGAGAACAGCGACAGGCGCGGTTCCGTGACGATCTTGACCCCCGGCAGGGCAGCCAGGGCATCGCGCGCCTCTGCCGCCCAGGCGACATGGTTGCGGATGCGGGCGCGCAGACCCTCCAACCCATAGGCCCTGAGCACGAACCACAATTTCAGCGCCCGGAAGCGGCGGCCCAGCGGCACCGTCCATTCGTTGAAATCGGTGACCTGTGCCTGACCCAGCGTTTGCAGGTAGTCCGGTCGCAAACCCAGCGTCTGTACCTGCGGCGCAGGATCGGCAAGGAACTGGAGGGAGCAGTCGAATTGCACGCCCAGCCATTTATGCGGGTTCACCACGATGGAATCCGCCCCGTCGATGCCATGCCAGAGCGGGCGGAATTCCGGGCAGATCATCGCCGATCCGGCCCATGCCGCATCGACATGGGTGTAAAGGTCATGCGCCCGGGCGACGGCAAGTGTTTCTTCGATCCGGTCGCAGGCCCCGACGCCGGTCGCCCCGACGCACAGGATCAGACCCGCTGGCCGATATCCCGCCGCCAGATCGGCCCGGATCGCGGCGTCAAGCGCGCCCGGATCCATCGCATCATCGGCATCGGTCGCGACCCTGACTAGATTGGCCTGCCCGATCCCCGACAAACGTGCGGCCTTGTCCACGGAACTGTGGGCCTGACCACTGGCATAAAGCCGCAGGCGCGGCTGGCCCGAAAGCCCCTCATCCAGCCCGGCCCAGCCCAAGGCGCGTTCGCGCATGGTCAGGATCGCGGACAGCGTGGCGGTGGTGGCGCTGTCATGGATCGTGCCGGTGAATTCGGGGGAGAGGCCCAGCGCGTCGCGCATCCAGCCGACCATGACCTCTTCGATCTCGGTCCCGGCGGGGGAGGTCTGCCAGAGCATGCATTGCGCCGCCATCCCGTTGGCCAGTTGCTCGGCCAGCATCGAGGCGGGCGCGGCATTTGCCGGGAAATAGGCAAAGAAGCGCGGATGCTGCCAATGGGTCATGGCGCCGGGCACCAGCGCCTCGAAATCCGCGAAGATCGCGTCCATCGGCTCCGCCGTCTCGGGGGCCTGCGCGGGCAGTTTCGCCGCCGTCTCGCCCGGGGTGGCCCGGGGCCGGACGGGCCGGTCGCGCAGCCCGGTGTGATACGCGCGGATCCAGTCGGCCGCGCGTTTCGACCAATGCGCCAGATCGTCGTGGTTCATCGCCCATGTCCCGTCAGTTGTCTTGGGCCGGGTTAGTGCCGGCGAAAGGACAGGACAAGGGCCCGCGACGCCTCAGCCCAGTTCGGCCTGCACCCGCTTGGGCAGGTGCGATCGCACCGTGTCGTAGCTTTCCTGCAGGCGATGGGTCATCTCGTCATCGTCCAGCGCGGTCGCATCGACATAGATCCAGCCGCCGCGCGGCAGATAGGGCGCCTTGCCCGCACGCCCGACCGAGATCAGCATCTCGGCATAGTCCGGGTCGGCGCATTTCAGCGAGACATGGGCAGAACCCACGGCCATCAGGGCGAAGATCTTGTCGCCGACCTTCCAGACGTCGGTTTCCGGGCCGAAGGGGTGGTCACGCACGGCCCCCGGCAGGGCGTCGCAAAAGGCGATGATCTGGTCTTCGGTCATGGGGCGCTCCTTCGACTCGGGGCACTGTTCACGCGGTCTTGGCAGAGTTTGGACCCGCTGCTATGACACTGCCATGACGAACCGCTGCAACACCCCCTGCTGCATTCCCGGCTGACACCCGATCGGGCGGGCCGGCGTCGTATTTCCTTCACCTTGGATATGTGCCAGAACCCGCCGCGGGACGCGCGTGAAGGATTTTGCCCATGACCGACATCCGCCTTTACAACACGAAAACCCGGCAGAAAGAGCGGTTTCAGCCGATCGACCCGTCGAATGTGCGGATGTATGTCTGCGGGCCCACCGTCTATGACCGCGCCCATATGGGCAATGCCCGTCCCGCGGTGGTGTTCGACGTGCTCTACCGGTTGTTGCAGCACCACTACGGGGCCGACCACGTCACCTATGTGCGCAACATCACCGATGTGGAAGACAAGATCATCGCCCGGGCGGCGGAGCGGGGGATTTCCATCGACGAGCTGACCCGCACGACGACCGAGTGGTATCACCACGACATGGCGGCGCTGGGCGTGGATTACTCCGCCGATCCGCGGTTCATCGAACCCCATGCCACCGCCTATATCGGCGAGATGATCGCGATGATTGAGGCACTGATCGCGGGCGGCCATGCCTATGCGGCCGAGGGGCATGTGCTGTTCGATGTGAAAAGCTATGACGCCTATGGCCGGCTTTCGGGTCGGTCGCTGGACGACATGATCGCGGGCGCGCGGGTGGAGGTTGCGCCCTACAAACGCGACCCGATGGATTTTGTGCTGTGGAAGCCGTCCTCGGACGATCAGCCGGGGTGGGACAGCCCCTGGGGCCGTGGTCGGCCGGGCTGGCATATCGAATGCTCGGCGATGAGCCATGCGCTTTTGGGTGAGAGCTTTGATATCCACGGCGGCGGCAACGACCTGATGTTCCCCCACCATGAGAACGAGATCGCGCAAAGCTGCTGTGCCCATCCGGGCGGCGATTTCGCGCGGGTCTGGATGCATAACGAGATGTTGCAGGTGGAGGGGAAGAAGATGTCCAAGTCCTTGGGCAACTTCTTCACCGTGCATGAACTGCTGGAACAGGGCATCCCGGGTGAGGTGATCCGCTTCGTCTTTTTGGGCACGCATTACCGCAAGCCGATGGACTGGACGGCGGAGAAGGCGCGGGAGGCAGAGGGCACGCTGCGCAAGTGGCGTGGGCTCACCGCGGGTATCGAACCCGCGTCGAGCCCCGCGCCCGAGGTGATCGGTGCGCTGAGGGACGATCTGAACACCGCGGGCGCGATTGCGGCGTTGCACGCGCTGGCCGGTGCAGGTGAGGCGGCGGCCCTGAAAGCATCGGCCGGGCTGTTGGGCCTTTTGGGCGACGATCTGGGGGATTGGGCAGACGCAGGTGCCAGCGATCTTGACGGTTGGGCGGAGCGGCTGGCAACAGAACGCGCGAAAGCCATGGAAACAAAGAACTTCGCGGAAGTGGACCGCCTGAAGGCGGCGCTTGTCGCGGCGGGTGTCGAGGTCCGGATGAGCAAGGCAGGCGTCGAACTGGTGCCGGGCGCCGGGTTCGATGCGGCGAAGCTGGAGGGGGTCGCGTGAGCCCGTTGGTCTGCATGACATGCCCCAGCGCCCGTAGAACGGTCGGGCGCTGTCCGGGCTATCGGCCCGAACAGGGGCAGATGGGGATGGAGGCACGTCAATGACGAAGGAACCCCTCTCCCTCTACGACACGACCCTTCGCGACGGGCAGCAGACCCAAGGGGTGCAGTTTTCCACCGACGAAAAGCTGCGCATCGCGGCCACGCTGGACGATCTTGGGGTGGATTATATCGAGGGAGGCTGGCCCGGGGCGAACCCCACCGACAGCGCGTTCTTCGACGCCGCCCCGCAGACCCGCGCGAAACTGACCGCCTTCGGCATGACCAAACGCGCGGGCCGCAGCGCGGAGAATGACGAAGTGCTGGCCGCGGTGATGAATGCGGGCACGGGAAGTGTGTGCCTTGTGGGCAAGACCCATGACTTCCACGTCACCACCGCGCTGGGCATCACCCACGACGAGAACATCGAGAACATCGCGAAATCCATCGCCCATGTGGTGGCCCAGGGGCGCGAGGCGTTGTTCGATGCGGAACATTTCTTTGACGGCTGGAAATCCGACCCCGCCTATGCGCTCGACTGCTGCAAGGCGGCGTATGAGGCCGGGGCGCGCTGGATCGTGCTGTGCGACACAAATGGCGGCACGCTGCCCCATGAGGTGGGCGAGATCACCGCAGAGATCATCGCGGGCGGTATCCCCGGCACGGCCATCGGCATCCACACCCATGACGACACCGGCAATGCGGTCGCGGGCAGCCTTGCGGCCATCGATGCGGGCGCGCGGCAGGTTCAGGGCACGCTCAACGGCTTGGGGGAGCGTTGCGGCAATGCCAACCTGACCACGCTGATCCCGACCCTGACCCTGAAGGAACCCTATGCCAGCCGTTTCCAGACCGGCGTGACGGACGAGGCGCTGGCCGGGCTGACCCGGGCCTCGCGCCTATTGGACGATATCCTCAACCGCGTGCCGCGCAAGGCGGCGGCCTATGTGGGCGCCTCGGCCTTTGCGCACAAGGCGGGGCTGCATGCCAGCGCGATCCTGAAGGACCCCTCGACCTACGAACATATTGACCCCGCGCTGGTCGGCAATGCCCGCGTCATCCCGATGTCGAACCAGGCGGGGCAGTCGAACCTGCGCAAGCGCCTGACCGAGGCCGGGATCGAGATCGCCAAGGACGACCCGCGCCTGCCCGCGATCTTGGACGAGATCAAGACGCGCGAGGGGCAGGGCTATTCCTATGATACCGCGCAGGCCAGTTTCGAACTGATCGCCCGGCGGCATCTGGAGCAGTTGCCCGAATTCTTCCGGGTCAAGCGGTATCGCGTGACCGTGGAACGCCGCCGCGACGAACAGGGCCGCCCCAAAAGCCTGTCGGAGGCCGTGGTCGTCGTGCTGGTGGACGGGGAGCGTAAATTGTCGGTCTCGGAAAGCCTTGGGCCCGATGGCACCGACAGCGGGCCGGTCAACGCGTTGTCGCGTGCGCTGGCCAAGGATCTGGGACCCTACCAGTCCTATATCGACGACATGAAGCTGGTCGACTTCAAGGTGCGCATCACCAATGGCGGGACCGAGGCCGTGACCCGTGTGATCATCGACAGCGAAGACGGGCAGGGGCGGCGCTGGGCCACGGTGGGCGTGTCGGCCAATATCGTCGATGCCTCGTTCGAGGCGCTGCTGGACGCGATCGTCTGGAAACTGGTGCGGGACAAGGCGCCCCATCCGTGAGCCTGGATGCCTGCGCCGATATCGTCCGCCGTGGCGATCCCGACCGGTTTCTCGCGACCATGGCGGCGCCGGTGGATGCGCGGGCCCGGCTGTTCCCGCTGTTCGCCTTCAATGTGGAGGTCGCCCGCGCCCCTTGGGTGACGGCGGAGCCGATGATTGCCGAGATGCGCCTGCAATGGTGGCGCGACGTGCTGGGCGAAATCGCGGCCGGGGGCACGGTGCGTGCGCATGAGGTTGCGACCCCGCTGGCGTCGGTTCTGGGGGCGGAGGAGGCAAGGCTTCTTGACGGGCTCGTCGCCGCGCGCCGCTGGGATATCTATCGCGACCCGTTCGACGATGCCGCCGCGTTCAAGACGCATATCGATGCGACGTCGGGCGCGCTGCTCTGGGTGGCGGCGCGTGTTCTCGGCGCGGAAAGGGGGGAGGCCGCGCTCAGGCGGCTCGGCCATGCGATGGGCGTCGCGAACTGGCTGGTTGCCGTGCCGGAACTGGAGGCGCGGGGGCGCGTGCCGCTGGTTGACGGGCGACCGGGCGCGGTGCGGGAACTGGCCGCGCGGGCGGCGGCGGATCTGGCGGCCCTGAAGGCAGAGCGGGACGCGATCCCCGAATGCGCGATCCCGGCGGCCCGGATCGCATGGCTGGCCGGGCCGATCCTGACGCGCGCGGTCGATGACCCCGCGCGGGTGGCAGAGGGGCGGCTTGTCCCGTCGGACTTTCGCCGGCGCGGCGGGCTTTTGTGGCGGGCGATGCGCGGCCGCTGGTAGCGCGCGCGTCAGAGGATCTCGTCCTCATCGAACAAGGTGTCGGTTTCCAGTTCCGCGGTCCAGGCGTCGATCCGGTCTTCGGCCCGGTCGTCGGGGGTGATCGCGGCCAGATGGAACACGGCGTTGCCCTCGTTCACCACGGGCAGCACGGCGCGGCCGACAATGATCCCGGCCTCGGGCGCGGTGATCTCGGCGTCGATCTCTCCGAACGGGTCGGAGACGATGGCCAGCAATTCCCCTTCCGCCACCACATCCCCTTCGGAGCGGAACATGCGGACCAGCCCGCCCTGTGGCGCGCGCAGCCAGCGCGAGGCGCGGCAGACGAGCGAGGGGCGGCGCGCGCGCGGCACGCCCTTTGCCGGGATCATGCCCTGATCATGCAGAACCCGCAGAATGCCCGAGACACCGGCCCGGACCGCGGTTTCATCAAAGCGCAGGCCCTCTCCCGCCTCGTATAGCAGCATGCTGACGCCGCGCTCCTGCGCTGCCTGGCGGAGCGATCCCTCGCGCAGGTCGGAGCGCAGGATGACGGGTGCTGCGAAGATACGTGCCAGCCGCATCAGGTCGGGATCGCCGGGGGTGACGCGGATTTGCGGCAGGTTGGTGCGGTGAATGGCGGCCGAATGCAGGTCGATCCCCAGATCGGCGCGGGCCACGACCTCATCGATCAGCAGCTTGGCCAGACGCGCGGCCATCGACCCGGTCGCCGACCCCGGAAAGCAACGGTTCAGATCGCGCCGGTCGGGCAGGTAGCGCGACAGGTTGAGAAAGCCGAAGGCGTTGACGATCGGGATGGCGATCAGCGTGCCACGCATATTGCCCAGCGCCGGCAGCCCCAGCAGGCGGCGGACGATTTCCACCCCGATGACCTCGTCCCCATGCACGCCGGCGGTGACGAAGACGACGGGGCCGGCGCGGCGGCCGTGGATCACATGGGCGGACATCGTCACCGGCGTGTGGTCCGACAGAACCGACACCGGCAGATCGACCGTGGCGCGCGCGCCGGGCGGCACGGTTTCGCCGCCAAGCAGGAATCCCTTCCGCGCGGTCATGCCGTGCGGAATCCGGTACTGGCGAAACAGGTTTGCATACACTCCCGTTACCGGTCGTCCGCGTCCTCTGGCAAGCGTAATGCGTCAACGGGTGTGCGGTTGGGCGGTCAGTTCGTGACGGCGCCGTTTTCTGCATCAGGGGACAGGCCGCTGCCCGCCACGGCGAACAGATCCTCCAGGAAATAGGCCGACAACTCGGCCCGGTTGGCAAGACCCGACTTGCGATAGACGTTCTGGGCCTGCTGGCGCACCGTCGCCTCAGAGCTTTGCCGGAGCCCCGCAATCTCGCGCAGCGACAGCCCCTTCAGCATCAGGCCCGCCACATCGGCCTCTGCCGGGCTGAGGTTCCAGCGGTCGAATTGCTGGGTGATGGCATCCGACAGCCCCTGCATCAGCTTCCGGCTTTGTTGGCGCCACGCCTCGCCCGCTTGCGTGGCAAGAGCAAGATCGCGGCGGAGCGCCACGCTGTCGGCCTCCAGCGTATCGACCCGGCCGACCATCATCGCGATCAGGACCATGCTGCCGAAGAGGAAACACTTCTCGGCGAAATCAAGCGCGAATTCAGCAAGCCGGGGAACGGTGCCCTCGATGATCATGTCGATGCCCAGCATGCCGGCGGACAGAACCGGGACAGACAGGATCAGCAACCACGTTGCCCGCGAAAGCTTGGGTTTCATGTTCCGGGGGCTCCACCCTTGCGGATTGCGACGCGGATAATCTGCCAAAAGCGCCGCGTCCGGTCCATCTGCCATTTGCCGGATCGCCCCATGCGGGATGGCACCGCGCCCCTGTCTGCCAGAGGTCGGATCGACCAAAGGCGCGCCATTCGGCCTGATGACGGCACTTTCAAAACAGGCAAGGGAGTTGCCCGATGACCCTACGCACAATTCTGGCCGTCACGCTCGGCGGCGCGTTTCTGGCCCCGCTGGCCGCGTCTGCAACCACGATGCTTCCGGCATTCAACCCGGAGGCGTTCACCGGAGAGAGCCCGGTCAATACCTACTTCCCCCTTAACTACACAGAGACCAAGGTCACGCTGGCCACCGGTGTCGACGAGGACGGAAACCCCTTTGTCGAGAAATCCGTGCAAAGGGTTGTCGGTGACGGCAGGGAAATCCTCGGGGTTCAGACCGTCGCGATCCGGGACAGTGCCTATGAGAACGATCCGGGACAGTGCCTATGAGAACGATGTCCTGATCGAGGATACCTACGACTACTACGCCGCCGACACCTCCGGCAATGTCTGGTACTTCGGCGAGGACGTGGTGAACTATTACTACGACGACGATGGAAACCTGATCGGAACCGACGATCACTCGGCCTGGATCGCGGGAGAAAACGGCGCGCTTCCGGGCTGGATGATGCCCGCAACCCCGACGCTGGGCCTCAGCTATTATCAGGAATACGCCGCCGCCGACGAGGCCCTGGACGAGGCGCTGGTCTACGCCGTCGATCAGGATGTCGAGATCCCCGGGCTGGGATGGTTCGAAGACGTGATCATCATGTATGAGACCACGGCGATCGACCCAAGCCTCAGGGAGTTCAAGTACTACGCCCCCGGAATCGGCAAGATACGCGCCGACGAGGGGTTGAACGAAAACCTGACCGATCCCGACGTCATCTTTTATCTGCAACCAGGTGCCGTGCCCGTGCCAGCGAGCTTGCCGCTGGTTCTGTCCGCAATCGGGGCCTTCGCGCTGTCCAGTCGGCGCCGGGAATAAGGGGCAGGCCGGGGGCGGATCGATGCCCCCGGCCCGTATCGTCATTGCGCCACGGTGATCCGGCCGTCGGTATAGGGCCGATAGGGCGACCGGGTGGCGAGGTATTCGGCCGTCACATCCGCAAGATCGGGGCCGAAGTCGTAGACATTGTCGGCGGTCTTGAACACCGAATACCCGTCGCCGCCATTGCGGACATAGTTGTTCGACACCATGCCATAGGTCTTGGCGCGGTCGATCTGGGTCCACTGGCCATCTTCCATGACCTCGACGGTGCGGACGCGGTTGCCGGGTTCGCCCGCCGGATCCCAGGCAAAGCGCATGCCGGAGACCTGCGGGAAGCGGCCGGCGCCCTCCTCGACCTGGCTCAGCCCGTTTTCCAGCGCGTCGATGATCGTCTGGCCGGACACGAAGAAGGTCGACAGCGTGTTCTGGAACGGCAGCACCGTCAGCACCTCGCCCATCGTGACAGGACCGTCATCGATCGAGGCACGCAGCCCCCCGCCGTTCTGGATCGCGATCTGGATGCCCTGATCCATCACCCGGTCCAGCATCGCATCGGCCACCAGATTGCCCATCGGGCATTCCCGCGTCCGGCAATCGGCGCGCTCGCCGCCAATGGGTTCGGCGGCTTCGGCCACGACCTGCTGGCGCAGTTCTTCCAGCGGCTGGGCCAGTTCGGCGATCCGGGCCTTGATGTCGGCGTCCTCCGCGACCGAGGCATCCAGAAGGATCGGCTCACCCTCTGCCGAAATTACCTTGCCCGCATCGTCGAATGTCACGGTCAGATCGCCCAGATACTTGCCATAGGCATAGGCCGCCACGATGGCGGTGTCGCCCACCATGGTCGGGTAGGGGCCCGCGGCCCGGTCGCTGGTGTTGGACAACAGCGTGTGGCTGTGCCCGCCCACGATCACGTCGACACCGGTCGTTCCGGCCGCGATCTGCTTGTCGAGCGTGTATCCCGAATGGCTGAGCAGCACGATCTTGGTCACGCCATCCGCGGTCAGGCGGTCGACCTCGGCCTGCACGGCCTGCACCGGATCGGTGAAGACGATGTTCGGGCCCGGGCTCGACAATTCGTCATTGTCCATCGGTGTCAGGCCGATGACCCCGACCTTTTCGCCGCCGGTTTCGATCACCACCGATTTCTCGATGATGTCCTGAAGTTCAGGCGCGCCCGACAGATCGGCATTGGCCATCAGGATCGGAATGTCGACCTCATCGACGAAGGCTTGCAGAACCTCCGGGCCGTTGTCGAATTCGTGGTTGCCGACGGCCATCGCGTCATAGCCGAGCTTTTCCATCATCTCGGCCGCGACCTTGCCCTTGTATTGGTTGTAGAACAGCGTGCCCTGAAACTGGTCGCCCGCATCGACGAGGATGGAATTTTCCGCCGTGGCCCGGGCCTCGGCCAGCGCGGTAACCAGACGCGCGGTGCCGCCAAAGCATTTGCCGGCCTCGTTGTCCTCGGCGCTGCAGCCGGAGTCGTATTTCGAGATCGGTTCGAACCGTGCGTGGAAGTCGTTTGTGTGAAGGATGGTCAATGTGAAGTCGGCCTGGGCCGCGCCGCCGGTCAGGGCCAGCGCCGCCACGGTGGAAAGGACTCGCATCTTCATCGGGATTCTCCCTGTGTGATCAATGGATGAAAGGTGGGGCAGACCGGTGGGTCTGTCAAAGCTGTAGATGCTTGACCGAAGTCACTTCTACGGGCATTCCGGCTGCATGCTGATGTACAAGATCTTCCGCCGCCCCGAATGGGATGCCTTTCGCGCCGTGGGCCGGACCGCCGGTGCCCCGGTGGACCTTGCCGATGGCTTCATCCATTTCTCGACGGCCGAGCAGGTGGCCGAAACGGCGGCAAGGCACTTCGCGGGCGAAAGCGATCTTGTGCTGGTGGCCGTCGACACCAAGCGGATGGGCGATGCCCTGAAATGGGAACCATCCCGCGGGGGGGCGTTGTTCCCGCATCTCTACCGCGATCTTCGGATGGCCGATGTGGTCTGGGACAAATCGCTGCCGATGGGCGCGTCGGGCCATATCTTCCCAGAGGGCGTGGTATGACCCCGCTGGAGCGTCTTGGCCTTGCCGCCTTTCACCGGATGGATGCCGAACGCGCGCACAGCCTGTCGCTGACGGCGCTGAAATCGGGGCTGGTGCCGCTGCCGGGGGTCGTCGCCACGAAACGGCTCGAAACGGTGGTGGCGGGGCTGCGCTTGCCCAACCCGGTGGGCCTTGCCGCCGGTTACGACAAGAATGCCGAGGCTCTGGTGCCGCTGGCCCGGGCGGGGTTCGGGTTTATCGAGGTCGGCGCGGCCACCCCGCGTCCGCAGCCCGGAAACCCGCGCCCGCGCCTGTTTCGCCTGACCCAGGATCGGGCGGCGATCAACCGCTTCGGCTTCAACAATGACGGCATGGTGGCGATCGGGGCCCGGCTGGCCGCGCGGCCGAAGGACGCCGTGATCGGCCTGAACCTGGGCGCGAACAAGGACAGCGTCGATCGGGCGGCGGACTATGCCGCGGTGCTGGCCCATTGCGGCGCGCATGTGGATTTCGCCACGGTCAACGTCTCCTCTCCCAATACCGAGAAACTGCGCGATTTGCAGGGCAAGGCGGCGCTGACTGCGCTGATGGAGGGCGTGATGGCCGTCCGTGCAGACCTGCCCAAGCCGATCCCGGTCTTCCTGAAAATCGCGCCGGATCTGAACGATGCCGAGATCGCGGAGATTGCCGAGGTTGCGCTGGCCAGCGGTCTGTCGGGGATCATCGCGACCAACACAACGCTGGCCCGTGTGGGCCTGAAAAGCGCGGATGCGGGGCAGGCGGGTGGGCTTTCGGGTGCGCCGCTGTTTGCGCGGTCGACCCGGGTGCTGGCGCGGCTGTCGGAGTTGACCGGGGGCGCGCTGCCGCTGATCGGGGTGGGTGGGGTGTCTTCGGCCGAAGACGCCTATGCCAAGATCCGGGCGGGTGCCTCTGCCGTGCAGCTTTACACCGCGCTGGTCTACAACGGGCTCAGCCTTGTGGGCGACATCGCCCGGGGGCTGGATCGGTTGCTGGCCCGCGACGGGTTTGCCAATGTGGCCGAGGCCGTGGGCACGGGCCGGGAGGAGTGGACATGACCGAGGTCGTCATCTGGCACAATCCGCGTTGTTCCAAGTCGCGCGAGGCGCTGAAGCTGATCGAGGGGCGCGGGATCACCCCGGTGATCCGCCGCTATCTGGACGATCCGCCCAGCCTTGAGGAGCTGCGCGCCACGCAAGGAACGCTGGGTCTGCGCGCCATCGAGATGATGCGCGTGAAGGAAACGCTCTTCCGTGACCTCGGCCTGTCGAAGGACGATGACGACGAGACATTGCTGGCCGCGATGGCCGCAAACCCGAAACTGATCGAACGCGCCATTGTCTTTGCCAATGGCCGCGCGGTGCTGGGCCGCCCGCCAGAGCTGGTGCTGGACATCCTCTGAGCCTCAGAACAGGATCACGTTGCGCCGGGCCGCGCCGGTTTTCGTGTCGGCAATCGCCTCGTTGATCTGGTCGAGCGTCCAGCGGCCCGAGATCAGCTCGTCCAGCTTGATCCGACCCTGCTGGTACAGGTCGATGATCCACGGGATGTCGCGCGTCAGCACCGTATCCCCCATCATCGACCCGCGCAGATCCTGCCCCAGAAGGGCAATCGCCATCGGTTCATAGGCGGCGGTCTGGCCCGCATGGGGCATGCCCACCATCACGATCCGCCCGCCCGCGCGCAAATAGCGCGGCGCGGTGTCATAGGCCGCAGGCGCGCCCACGGCCACCAGCACCGCATCGGCGCCGCGGGGGGCAATGGCGCGCACCGCCTTCCAGGGTTTCGCATCGCTCGCCAGCACGCCATCGGTGGCGCCAAAGTCCTTGGCGACCGCCAGCTTGTCGGCCAGAAGGTCCACGGCGATCACCCGCGCGGCACCCGCCAGCCGCGCGCCCTGAATGGCGTTCAGCCCCACGCCGCCCGCGCCGATCACCACGACCGTTTCGCCGGGGCGAATGGCGGCGGTGTTGACCGCCGCGCCCAGCCCGGTGATCACCCCGCAGGAGATCAGGCAGGCGGACTCCATCGGAACGGTGTCGGGGATCTTCGCGATCTGGCTTTCATGGACCACGACGGCCTCGGCAAAGGCGCCGGTGTCCAGCCCGTGATGGATCGGGTCGCCGTCCGCCGTGAAGATCGGCGTGTCGCCGTCATTGGGCTTGGTCCGGCAGATCGTCGGGCGACCCGTCGCGCAGGTGGGGCAGGTGCCGCAGGACCGGATCAGGGTTACGATCACCGTGTCGCCCGGGGCCACGCCTGTCACACTCTCGCCCACGGCGGTTACGCGCCCCGCTGCCTCGTGCCCATAGACGGCGGGAAGGCTGCGGTTGAACCCGCCCTCGGCCATCGAGATGTCGGAATGGCAGACCGCAACGGCCTCCAGCGTGACCTCGACCTCACCGGTTCGGGGCGGGCGCAGGTGCAGGGTTTCGATCGTCAGGGGGGCGCCGAATTCGCGGCAGACGGCGGCTTTGATCGGGCGCATGGGGGCCTCCTTATTCGGCATGTGTCGCGGTGGTGCCGGCCCGTGGGCGCGCGGCGAAGACGACCCCGCAGACGATCATCGTGGCCGCGGCCAGAAGGAAGGGCGCGCCGGGCAGGATCAAGGGCGCGCCGTCCCGCGTGAAGGCGGCGAAAAGCTGGGTCATCACCAGGGGTGACACGACCATGGAGATCGAACGGATCGAACTGATCAGCCCCTGTAGCTCCCCCTGCTGGTCGTCGCCGGCGGCCTTGGACATGATCCCCAGAAGCGCGGGCGTGACCACCGCCCCCAGCGCGATCAGCGGGGTCATCACCAGAACCGCGGTGGAACTGTCGACGAAGCCGATGGCAAGGAACGCCACGAAGTTGTAGCTGAGCCCGTACCAGACGGTCACACGCTCCCCCAGCACCTTCAGGATCACCCGGATCAGCCCGCCCTGAACCGCGGCCACGCCGATGCCGAACATGGCCAGCGAAATCCCGACCGTGCCGGGCGACCAGCCGAACCTGTACTGGGTGAAATAGGCCCAGATCGCGGGATAGATCCACATCGCGAATTCATAGAGGAAGAACAGCAGCAGAAGCGGCCGCACGCCGGGCAGGGCGCCGATCTGCCGGAACGCGCCAAGCGGGTTGGCCCGGCGCCATTCGAACTTTCGCCGGATGCGGTCGGTGACGGTTTCGGGCAGCACGAACCAGCCGAAGGTCAGGTTCGCCGTGGCCAGAACCGCGGCGGCCCAGAACGGCGCGCGGGGGCCAAGCTCTCCCAGGAAACCGCCGATCAGCGGCCCGATGACAAAGCCGATCCCGAAGGAGGCGCCAACCATGCCGAAGCGGGCGGCCTTCTGCTCGGGCTTCGATATGTCCGCCAGAAACGCGCTGGCCGTCGCCTGGGTAGAGGCGGTGACACCGCCGACGACCCGCGCCGCCAGCAGCAGCCAGATCGATCCCGCCAGCGCCATCACCACGTAGTCCAGCGCCATCGTGGCGAGCGACAACAGCAGGATCGGCCGCCGCCCGAACCGGTCGGACAAACCGCCGATCAGCGGGCCGCACAGGAACTGCATGATCGCGAAACAGGTGGCGAGGATGCCACCCCAGACGGCGGCATCCGACAGGCCGACGCCCTCGATATCCTTGATCAGGTCGGGCATCACCGGAAGGATCAGGCCGATCCCGATGGCGTCCAGCACCAGCGTGATCAGGATGAAGACGATCGGCAGGCGGTTTTCCTTGTCGCTCATGGTCGGGGGTCAGCTTCGCCCGGCGATGTCGGCCAGAATCTCCGCCAGCCGGTCGGGCGCGGCGAAGAAGGGCGAATGACCGCAGGCGATGTCGTGGATGCAATCGGCCGGCCAGTCGCGCGACATGTCTTCCTGTGCCTCGGGCGGGATGATCTTGTCGGTTGTGCAGCGGATATAGTGGCGCGCGATCCCCCCGGGCAGGGCCGGTGCGGGCGCATGACCCGGGGCGGTGGCCTGCGGCACAAGGTGATCGCGGGCATAGTCGACCGTGCCCGGCGGGCAGTCGTGATAGAACAATGGCTCCAGCGTCTCGTCGGCGAAGGTGGAGGTCGCCTTGTCCTCGCTCAGGCGCATCGCCGACATCAGGTTGCGGCAGCCATAGCGCGCGCGCAGGTCGCGGGCGCTGTCGCCCTCTTTCGGGGCCCATGCGGTCAGGTAGACCAGCGCCTTGATCTTTTCGGGCGCGGCCGCCGCGGCAAAGGTGATTGGCATGCCGCCGAAGGAGTGGCCCACAAGGATCGTCGGGCGGGTGATCGCGGCCACCACGGCGTCGCGGTAGTCGTCCATCGTCACGCCCTCGGGCGGGGTGGGGTCAAGGCCCGCGGCGGGCAGGTCGATGGCGCGCGCGGCGTGGCCCGCCCGTTCCAGCGGGGTCAGCACGTCGCGCCAGCACCACGCGCCGTGGTTGGAGCCGTGGACGAACAGAAATTCTGTCATGTGGCGGTCAGGCATGGCCGATGTCCTTCAGAAAACGGTTGAGAATCTCGGCATAGTCGCCGGGCTTTTCCACGCAGGGCAGGTGGCCCGCACCGCGGATCAGGTGGAAGGTCGATCCCTTCACCAGCGCCGCGGTCTCTCGCACCAGATCGGGCGGGGTCGATCCGTCCTCGCTGCCGGCGATCGCCAGCGTCGGCAGGGTCAGGCCCGCGGTCGTGGTGTAGAAATCGGTGCCGGAGATTGCCGCGCAGCAGCCCAGATACCCCTCCACCGGCTGGCGGGTCAGCATGTTGCGCCAGAGTGCGCAGTCGGGGCTTTCGCGAAAGGGGCGGGTGAACCAGCGTTCCATCGTGCCCTCGGTCAGCGCCGCGATGCCGCCCGCGCGCACGGCGTCGATCCGGTCCGCCCAGATCTCTCGCGTACCGATCTTGGCGGCGGTGTTGGAAATCACCATGGCGCGCACGAGGTCCAGCCGCTTCGCCGCCAGCCCCTGTGCGATCATGCCACCGATGGACAGTCCCACGAAGACGCAGTCGGCGACGCCCAGAAATTCCAGCAGGCGTTCGGCATCGCGCACCAGCGCGCCCATTGAATAGGGCCCGTCAGGGCAGGACGAAAGACCGTGGCCCCGCTTGTCATAGCGGATTGCGCGCACGCCATCGGGCAAAAGCGCGACGACATCGTCCCAAAGCCGCAGATCGCAGCCCAGCGAGTTTGAAAACACCACGGGCGCGCCGTCGGGATCGCCGTCTTCGCGATAATGCAGCGCCACGTCCCCCAGATCGGCGATCTTCACGGCAGTCTCCCTTGATCCGTCAGGCCCTGCATCTTCGGACAAGCCCCGACCGGCTGCAACAGCGGTTTCCGGGCGTCCATCACTCGGTCAGCCGGATATGGGCCATCACCTGTCCGTGGTCAGAGGTGATCCGGTCCTCGGGCGCCCCGGGGCTGGCCGCGTCGGTGATATGGTCGTTGTAGACGCTGAAATACTCCATCTCGCCGATCCGGTCGGGCCATTCGGGATGGAACTGCCGTGACATCAGGATCGCGTCCAGCGTCTGGAAGCCGCCCCCAAAGGATGTCGTGAACACCAGATCCCGCAGCGACTTGCGCATGAACAGCCGTTCGGCAGAGTAAAGCCGAACCCGGTCGATGCTCTCGGTGATCTCTGCGGCATCCTCGGCTGTATAGAAATCGTCTGCCGCGGTCGCGTCGGGGCGGCGCATCCGCGTGTAGTCGCGCAGCGGTTTTTCCCCGCACAGGATTTCCTGCGTGATCGAATGGCCGCTGTCGTTCAGATCGCCCAGCACCATCACCGGGCGGCCTTGATCCAGTTCCTGCAGGATCAGCGTGCGCAGCACCCAGGCCTCTGCCATCCGGCGCAGGGCAGAGCGCAGGGTGCCCATCGCCCGGCCTGCGGCGTTGTAATTCAGCAGGTCGATTTCGGGGGAGAAGGGCGCGCTTTGGGGGCGGACGAACTCCCCCAGCTTCGATTTCAGGTGGGTGTTGAAGACGGTGATCACCTGCCCGCCGACCGGCACGCGGACCTTGAGGATCGGGCGACCAAGCCGCTTTATCTGGTAACTGCCGGCATCGCCGCCGCCGAGGTGTAGGAAGGGGACGTCGACCGGCGGGTCAAGCAACTGGATCGACTGCGGGTCCTCGGCAAAGCCGAAGCGCGACAGGATCGCCACACCGGGCCGCCGGTCGCCGGGGCCGCCATCGGCCACGTTCGGGGCAAAGGCCAGCGCGGCGTCGCCATAGGCGTCATAGGCCGGTTTGCGAAAGATCGCCTTGGGGCCAAACGGGCTGTCGCCGCTGGGCAGGATCGCCATGTCGGATGCCTCCCCCTTGCGGTCGGCGGCGGCGATGACCTCCCTCAGGGCATCGGCATCGAAGATTTCCTGAAACCCGACGATATCGGGGTTCATCCGGGTCAGTTGCCCGGCCATCCAGTCCAGCTTCCACGCATAGTCGGCGGGGGTGTATTTCTCGAACCGGTAATAGGTCTGGTCCGGGCCGATCAGGTTCTGGGCATTGAAACTGGCGATGGTGAAGCGGGTCATGCCCCGTCCCCGTAGCGGCCCAGCGTCTCGGCAAACAGCGCCGGTTCCACATTGCCGCCCGAGGCGATGACGATCACCGCGTCGCCCTCGAATTGCGCGGGGTGATAAAGCGCTGCGGCCAGTGCGACGGCGCCGCCCGGTTCCACCACGATCTTCAGGCGGGCGAAGGCCGCGGCCATGGCGCGCAGGGCGTCGTTTTCGCTGACCACAAGGCCCGGGCCGCACAGACGCGCGATGGTCGGGAAGGTCAGCTTGCCGGGGGACGGCGTCAGGATCGCATCGCAGACCGATCCGGCGGTCTTTTCGTTCCGCTCGATCCGGCCGCTGGCCAGCGACCGGGCCGTGTCGTCGAAGCCTTCGGGCTCCACCGGGCGGACGCGCAGCCTCGGTGCCCGGGCCTCCAGCGCCAGCGCGGTGCCCGCGGTCAGCCCGCCGCCGCCGCAGGGGATCAGGACATCGGCACCGCCGATGCCCGCCTCTGCCGCCTGTTCGGCGATTTCCAGACCGCAGGTGCCTTGCCCCGCGATGACATTGGGGTCATCGAAGGGCATCACCGGTGTCAGTCCACGCTCCGCGGCCAGTGCGGCGCCGATGGCGTCGCGGTCCCCGGTTGCGCGGTCGTAATGCACCACCTCGGCCCCCATCGCGCGGGTGTTGTCGATCTTGGAGCTCGGCGCGTCGGACGGCATGAGAATGACGGCCGGAACGCCAAGGGTTTGCGCGGCCCGCGCCACCCCCTGCGCATGGTTGCCGGAGGAATAGGCGATCACGCCCTTGGCACGGGCCGCCTCGGGCAGGGCCGACAACGCCGACCACCCGCCACGGAACTTGAAGCTGCCGGTGTGTTGCAGGCATTCGGCCTTCACCAGCACCCGCCGCCCGGCGATCTCGTCCAGAAACGGAGAGGAGAGGAGCGGCGTGCGCCGCGCGCGGCCCTTCAGCCGGTCGGCGGCGGCCTCGATGGCGTCGATGGTCATGTCAGGCGCTCGATAAAGGCCGCGATCACCTCGACCGCGGCGGGTTCGTCAAGGAAGGGCACATGCCCGCGGTCGGGGATCTCGGCATAGATCATGTCGGGTCGGCGGCGGCGCATTTCCTCGGCGGTTTCACATGAGAGGATGTCCGAATTCTGCCCCCGGATCAGTGCGACGGGCAGCCCGTTCAGCGCGTCGAACAACGGCCAGAGATCGGGCATCGCCCCCGCCGCGGATGCCTCTGCCACCGCCCGACGCAGGTTCGGATCATAGCGCAGCGCCAACCCGTCCGGCGCCTCGGACCAGACGCGGCGAGCATAGGCGCGCCACTGGTCGCGCGTCACGCCGGGAAAGCGCCCGGCCATCTTCGTTTCAAGCTGGGCCGCGGCATCGTCGTAGTTGGCATAGCCCGGGCGCTGGCCCAGATAGCTCATGATATAGCCCATGCCGTGGGGGTCGATCATCGGGCCGATATCGTTCAGGCAGACGCCGGACAGCAGGGTGCGATGGCCCGCGGCCAGGGTCATCGCGATCAGCCCCCCGCGTGAGGTGCCGATGATCGCGACCCGGTCGAGCCCGAGGTGATCGACAAGCGCAAGGACATCGCGGCTTTCGCGGATCAGGTTGTAGTTCATGAAGTCGGGATCGTGATCGGAGGCACCCCGCCCGCGGGTGTCCAGCCGCAGGATGCGCGCGCGGTCCGCGAAACGCTCTACCACCGGCTCGAAATCGTCCATGTTGCGGGTCAGCCCGCACAGGCAAAGAACCGGTGCGCCCGCGCCCTGATCGTCATAGGCCAGCATCAGGCCGTCATCGGCGGCAAAACGTTGCATCACGCCCCCATCGCCAGTGCGGGAATGCCGGTCAGGTCGGTCAGCACATGTGCCGGCCGCCAGGGCAGACGGTCGATCGGTGCGCCCGCGCGGTTGACCCAGGCGGTCGTGAACCCAAAGCCCGTGGCCGCCGCCGCATCCCATCCGTTGGACGAGACGAACAGAACCTCTGCCCGGTCGCAGCCAAAGCGTTGTCCCACAAGATCGTAGACGGACGGATGCGGCTTGAAGACGCCGACCCGTTCCACCGACAGAACATCGTCCAGAAGATCGCCGATCCCGGCCGAGGCAACCGCGGCCGCCAGCATATCCGGCGACCCGTTCGACAGGATGGCGGTCGCCTTGCCCGCCTGTTTCAGCGCCGACAGCATCGCCGGCACCTCTGGATAGGCGGACAGTTCCCGGTAAAGGTCGAGAAGCCGCGCCCGCAACCCGGCATCGCCGTCCAGCCCGGACGCCTCCAGCGCCCAGTCGAGGCCGTCCTGCGTGACCTGCCAGAAATCCGCATGGGCGCCCGTGACCGCGCGCAGCCAGCTGTATTGCAACTGCTTCTGACGCCAGTCCTCTGCCAGCGTCGGCCAGACATCGCCCAGACGGTCCCGCCCCGGTTCCGCCGCGGCCTGCCGCGCGGCGGCGGCCACGTCGAACAGCGTGCCATACGCATCGAAGATGCAGGTCGTTGTCGTCATTTCTCCTCCCTCGCCGGGCGACAGTGGCACAGGCGCGCAAACTGGGAAAGAGCGTCCGTGCACATGCGTGTTACGTTCAAGCATTAACAGCCATGCGAACGCAGAAGGAGAATGCGATGTCGCAGAACCACGGAAAGGTCTGGTGGACCGAATTGAGGACGCGGGACGTTCAGGGGGCGCTGAAATACTACAGGGCTGTTTGCGGCTGGCATTTCGAGCAGGTGCCGATGGGGCCGGCCGGCTATTATGTCGGCAAGCGCGGGGATCAGGCCGTGCTCGGCGTGATGGACATGAGCAACCTGCAGGAGGCCGAGGGGCGACCCCCGCACTGGTTTTCCTACTTTGCCGTCAAGGACGTGGACAAGGCGGTTGAGCAAACGCGTGAACGCGCCGGGCAGGTGATCAAGGAGCCATTCGAGATCCCGTTTGTCGGCCGCGTTGCCATCGTGACCGATCCTACGGGCGCCGCTTTCGGGCTGATCAAACCCGCCTGAGGCACGGGGTTTACATCGCCGGTCTTCCCTTTACGCTGGGGTAACCGATCAAAGCACCCGCGCGCTGGTGGCGCGGCCTTTGGAAATTCACCCCCGACATATGAAAGAGAGACCGATGACCCAGGTCAAGGCGGGCGACAAGGTTCGCATCCACTACACCGGCACCCTGTCGGACGGCACCGTTTTCGACAGTTCCGAAGGGCGTGATCCGCTGGAATTCACCGTGGGTTCGGGGCAGATCATCCCCGGCCTTGATTCCGCGCTGCCGGGGATGAGCGCGGGGGACAAGAAGACCGTGGAAATCGCCTGCGCCGATGCCTACGGCGAGGCCCGGCCCGAGGCGCGGCAGGCGATCCCGCGTGCGCAGGTGCCCGCCGACATGCCGCTGGAAGTCGGCGCATCGCTGCAGGTGCAGACCGAACAGGGGCAGGTGATCCCGGTGACCGTGGCCGAGTTGACCGAGACGGAGGTCGTGCTGGACGCCAACCACCCGCTGGCGGGCAAGGACCTGACGTTCCGGATCGAACTGGTCTCGATCGATTAACCACGGTTGTGGCACGTTCCGCGCCCTTGTGGTCAACTGGATCGAACAGGAAGGGAACGTGCCATGACGCCCAATGTCGAAAGCCTGCTCGCCCGGATACGGGAGTTGCAGCAAAGCCTGCAGGACGAGCTTGACGAAAAGCGGGCGGAGTTCCGCTATCGGATCGAGCAGGGCCGGGTGCGCTTTGAGGCAGAAGTCTTGGCGCGCCACAACGCCCTGCGGGTCAGCCTGCTGACATTTCTGCGCAATCCCCGGCCGTTGTTCATCCTGACAGCGCCGTTCATTTATGTCCTGATCGTGCCGCTTGTGCTGCTGGACCTGACGGTGATGCTGTATCAGGCCGTGTGTTTTCCCGTTTACGGGATCGAAAAAGTGCGCCGTGCCGATCACATCGTGATCGACCGCCACCAACTGGCCTATCTGAACGGATTGCAGAAGCTGAACTGCATCTATTGCGGCTATGCCAACGGGTTGATCGCCTTCGTGAGGGAGATCGCCGCGCGGACCGAACAATTCTGGTGCCCGATCAAGCATGCCCGACGCGTGGCGGAGCCTCATGCCTCTTATGGCCGTTTCGTGGATTTCGGAGATGCCGAAGGATTCCAGGCCCGGCAAGCGGAGTTGAGGGCGGCCCTGAAGGCTGGACAAGACAGCTAGTGCAGGGTAATCAGCGGGCCGCGCCGGTCCCTGCACGGTCCTGCCTCGCCCAGTCTTTGCTGGACATGGGGGGCACAATCCCCTATGCCTGCCCTCTTTACCGTGCCATGCTGGCGCGGCCTCCCACGGATGCTCTCCCCATGATATCGACTCTTTCCGACGCCCTCGCCGAACGCGGGTTCGACACGCTGACCGAGGTTCAGAAGGCCGTCACGGCCCCGGACCTTTCGGAGGCCGACCTGCTGGTGTCGGCCCAGACCGGGTCGGGCAAGACGGTGGGTTTCGGTTTGGCCATCGCCCCAACGCTTCTGGGGTCGGAGGAGCGGCTGGCCGCCCCCGCAGCCCCCCTTGCGCTGGTCGTCGCGCCGACGCGGGAACTGGCGCTTCAGGTGCAGCGGGAACTGATGTGGTTGTATTCCAAGGCGGGGGCGCGGGTGGTGTCCTGCATCGGGGGCATGGATGCGCGGGACGAGCGCCGGGCGCTGGACCGCGGCGCGCATATCGTCGTGGGAACGCCGGGGCGTCTGCGTGACCATATCACCCGTGGATCGCTCGATCTTGGCGATATCCGGGCCGTGGTGCTGGACGAGGCCGACGAGATGCTGGACCTCGGCTTTCGCGAGGATCTGGAATTCATGCTGGGGGAGGCCCCGTCGGACCGGCGGACGCTTCTGTTCTCGGCCACGGTGCCGCCGGCGATCGCGGATCTGGCCAAGCAGTATCAGCGCGACGCGGTTCGGGTCACCACGCTGTCGCGGGGTGAGCAGCACACCGATATTGCCTATCAGGCGATTCAGGTGGCACCGGCCGATGCCGAACATGCCATCATCAACCTGTTGCGCTATCATGATGCGCCGACCTCCATCGTCTTTGCCAATACCCGCGCCGCGGTCGCCCGTCTGGCCGCGCGCCTTGCCAACCGGGGCCTGTCGGTCGTCAGCCTGTCGGGGGAGTTGAGCCAGGATGAGCGCAGCCATGCGCTTCAGGCGCTGCGGGACGGGCGCGCGCGGGTCTGCGTGGCCACCGATGTGGCGGCGCGGGGCATCGACCTGCCCAATCTCGATCTGGTGATCCACGCCGATCTGCCGACGAATACCGAGGCGCTCTTGCACCGGTCCGGTCGCACCGGGCGGGCAGGTCGCAAGGGGATCTCTGCCCTGATCGTGCCCGACAAGGTGTCGAAAAAGGCCGCACGCCTGCTGAAATGGGCCAAGATCGGGGCCGAATGGACCTTTGCCCCGAGCCCCGAGGAAATCCTTGCGCTGGATGAAAGCCGCCTTCTGTCCGATCCGATATGGGCGGCGGAGCTGTCTCAGACCGAAGCGGCCTTTGCCGCGAAGCTGATGGCCGATTACGGGCCGGAGCAGATCGCAGCCGCTTGCCTGCGGCTTTACCGTGCCAACCTGTCCGCGCCCGAGGAACTGAATGCACCCACGGCAAGGGCGGCGCGCCCCGAACGCGCGCCTTTCGGCCCGTCGGCCTGGGTGGAACTGTCCATCGGGCAGGATCGCCGGGCAGAGGCGCGTTGGCTCTTGCCGCTCTTGTGCCGTGCCGGGGATCTCGACAAGGCGCAGATCGGCAAGATCCGCGTGATGCCCGAGACGACACTTGTCGAAATCGCCGAGCCTGCGCTGCCTGGCTTCCTAGACCGTCTGGGGCCGGAGGGGATTCTGGAAGACGATGTGAGCGCCCGCAAGCTGGATGCTGTCCCCGAAGGATCAAGTCAGCCGCAAGAGCGCCCGGCGCGGCCGCGCCCTGCATCACGGGATGGCGCGGCACCGCAAAGGCCCGCCAAACCCCATGGCAAACCGTCCGCGGGTCGTGGGCGGCCAGTTCCTGAAAGGGACGCGGGGCCACGGGCTGCACAGGTTCCGACACCGACGCCGCGCGCCGAAGAGGCTGCGCCTACACCTGCCCCCCGGTCCGACGCGGAGGTTGCGCGACACCCGGTCAAGGACAAGCCGCGCAAGGCGCGCCATTCGACCCTGAAGAAGGGGTGGGCCAAACCTAAGGACAAACCCCGCGCCAGCGACCGCGCGGACCGGACGGCTGAGGGGGTTGCCAAGAAACCGCGTGGCGATGGACCGGCCCCGAAAAAGCGCAACCCCGCGGCCGATACCGGCAAGCGGCTTTCCAGAAAACGCGCGCCGATGCCGGCCGGTGGCAACACTCCGCCAAGACGCAAGGTGTGAGGCGCGCCGTCAGGGTTTCGGCGACGAAATTCCGGCGCGATAGCGTCACCGGAACCCTAGGGGCGAAGGTCGTGAAAATGGCACTCGCCCCGGGTCGTCAGGCGTTCCAGCGCACCGTGCCAAGCTCGCCCATGTCATAACCGGGCGTCTCCTTTGCATGGGTCCGGAAGCTCTCGGATCGGCAGAAGGAAAGAAGGCGTTGCAGCGGCGGCTCGAACCACGCGCGGCGGTCGACCAAAAGGTCGAAGCGTTCCTCGATGATGGGCACGAAATGCAGGCCGAAGATTCGGGCGACCGATTCCAGCCCGAAGGCGACCTCGGCCTTGCCTTGGGCCACGGCCATCACCGCATCGTCCTCGGTCGGGGCGCTTTCGACAAGGGACAGGTCCCCTTGGCACAGCCCGTCCGCGGCCAGCAGTTTTTCAAAGGCTGTCTGGGTGCCGGACTCGGGTTGGCGCGGGACAACCGTCCGGCCGGCCAGATCGGCCATGGAGCGGATCGCGCCGACGTCCGTGGGGCGGATCACCAGCCCCCGGTTGCGCCGCGCCCATGCGATAAGGACCGCGTTCTGACCCGAACAGGCGGCTGTTACCTGCGGCAGGTTCCAGCCCCCGGTTTCCGCATCATGGATGTGCAACCCACCGGCCACACCTTCGCCTGCGGCAAACCGGGCAAGCCCGTCCAGACTGCCGTCGAAGCGCGTGGCAAGCCCGCAGCGTGACTGTCGGATGGCCCAGTCCAGCAACGGATCATGGCTGCCCAGAAAGATTTCCGGGGGCCTGTCGTCGGCGGGGGCCGGGCCGCCGCTGCTGCCGCCTGCGATCCAGGCGCGGATGTCGCGTTCGGGGAACAGAAGTTTGCCGGTCACGCGTGACACCGGGATCTGGCCCGAGGCGGCCAGTTCGTAGACCTTCCGTTCCTTGATCCGCAACAGATCGGCCAGTTCCCGGACCGTCAGGAATTCGGGTGGTGATGTTTTGTCCTGCACCTCCGGCATGGTCGTCGGTGTTTCCCTCTTCTCGATGGGCTTTCGCGGTGTCGCATCGGTCGACCCAAGGACGGATCGGCCCCAGTGCCCCGACCTTACGCCAAGATGACCCCAAGCGGCCGCTGAAAGCCCTGTCCTCCCTGACGCCGAAGCGTATCCGGCGCCGGACGCCGCTGTCGAGGGGAAGATCGGGATCTCGACCGTTCTGCAAGATATGCAAAGTTCTGCGAGATTTTGCAGAACGGCCCGGCCCAGACCTCTGGCCTTTTCCTCTGGATCGGGACGCTACGTCTATGACTGGCGCGGTTGAAATCGCTTGCCGCAATGCAATTCGCTTTCTACGCTCAACGTGTCCGAAAAATCTGCATCTGGGAGGAAATCTTGCAGGATTTCGGAGAGGCCCTGGGAATGGCCGTGTCTCTTGTCGCATCGGGTGACGGCGATCTGATCGAGATCGTCGGCCTGTCCTTGCGCGTCAGCCTGACGGCGACGGCGCTGTCCTGCCTGTTGGGACTGCCGGTTGGGGCGTTTCTGGCGGTTACGCGCTTTCCGGGACGGCAGGCGGCGCTTGTGGCCGTGAATGCGTTGATGGGCCTGCCGCCGGTGGTGGTGGGGCTTCTGGTCTATCTGCACCTGTCACGCGCCGGGCCGCTGGGCTTTCTGGGGCTGCTATATACGCCGACCGCGATGATCATTGCCCAGACCATCTTGATCGCCCCTATCGTTGCGGCCCTGTCGCGTCAGGTTCTGGAGGATCTGCACGAGGAATATGCCGAGCAGTTCCGGTCTTTCTGCCTGTCGCGCGGGCAGGTGGTGCGGGCGCTCTTGTGGGATGCGCGCTATTCCCTGCTGACGGTCGGATTGGCCGGTTTCGGGCGCGCCATTGCCGAGGTCGGCGCGGTGATCATCGTGGGTGGCAATATCGACCATCTGACCCGTGTGATGACGACGGCGATTGCGCTGGAAACCTCCAAGGGGGATCTGGCGCTGGCCCTGGCCCTGGGCATTGTCCTGATGGCAATTGCCCTGGCGGTGAACGCGGTGGTTCAGGGCGTGCGGCTGACCGCGATACGGCAAGCCTGTGCGTGAAACGGTGCATCCCCCGGGGCCGGTCGTACCGGCGGGTCGGCCGATCCTGCCGCCGCTAATGCCGCTTGAGGTGACAGGGCTGGGCCTGACCCTTGGTGGGAGCGAGCTTATTTCCGGCCTCGACCTGCGGCTCAGGCCGACGGGTCTGACCGTGGTGATGGGCCCCAACGGCGCGGGCAAGAGCCTGCTTTTGCGCCTGTTGCACGGCTTGATCGCACCGAGTCGCGGAACGGTCCGCTGGGGCGGGTTGCCGATGTCGCCCGCGGTTATGCGGCGGCAGGCGTTG